>NZ_JBHSQV010000185.1:0-148450 GCF_042658665.1 Marinicrinis lubricantis | reverse complement strand
GGATGAGTCTTACGGTTTGAAGTTTGAATTCCTTGTCGTACTTTTTCGTCATTTCGGACACCTCGATTATGAATGCTTTTATTGTCGCACTCTCGGTTCTCCGTGTCCAATTTAAAGTCTAGCATCATTATCAACAATAATAATAACCATCTCCCTGTTTCAAAATTTCCATTAATAATAGTTATCAATGACAAAAGGTTGTTAGTCGGAAAAAAATTGAGGAAACCCTTTTATGAGGTGTCTTTTTTGAGCGGAAAATCAACATTTAAGATTAATAGAGCCCAAATTAAATTTTTCTTGCACCTTACGTAACGTTATCTTTTATATACTTAAATTACCGGTAAACAGTTAGCGCTAACGAAGGAGTTCCTTATAAGACGACATTGGAAGGTGGGGGACCTTGCCAAACTGACGGGTCTCACTATACGAACTTTGAGGTATTACGATCAAATCGGCTTGTTCACGCCATCCGGTCAGACAGAGTCTGGTCACAGGCTTTACAATGAATACGACCTGTCACGCTTGCAGCCAATTTTTTGTCGTTGAAGGAGCTGGGCTTAACCCTGGAAGAAATCAAGTACGTTCTGAGCGGCGAACAGTTCAGCCCGCTGGAGATCGTCAAATAGCTCGGATCAAGGAACAAATCAAGCTGCAGAAGAAACTCCTTGAACAGCTCCAGAATGTATCCTAGTGATCGGTTGAACAGCCTTCTCAGCGAATAAAAAAAAGACAAGCTCTTCACTTATAGGGAAGAGCTTGTCTTTGTTCATAGGGTCATCGGATCCTGCCATACGTTGAACTTATTTCCGTCGGGATCTTTAAATTTGAACTGCAGTCCACAGCTGCCGTGATCCACCAACGGTTCAACTTCGACTTTATGTTCGCGCATTTTTTTATGAAGCTCTACAATGTTCTCAACTTCGAATGTCAAGGAGAACATTTCATACGCCTTACCTTCCCACTGATGGGTCATAAAGTTCGCTGTTCTTTTTTCATTGCTTTCTAGCAGGAACAACCATTGCCCGTCTCCTAAGATCAGGATTGAGCCTTCATCCGGGTCACATTTTCGAACTTGTAATCCAAAAATCTCCTGATACCACTTTGTAGTAGCCTCCAGATTAGATACTGGCAAGTAGTTGCAGTGAACCTTCTTTAGCACAGGTTTTTGCAGCATTTGTTGCTGCTTTAATGCGTCTCTTTCTTCCACCTGTTTCCACCTTTCACTTGTTTGTAGGTCTTTTCGATATATAGATGATTGAATTTCGCTAAATCCGTCGCAAGCCAACAAGTTTTTTTACTCATTTTCCACTGCAAGAAATTTATTTTTATCAGGATCATAAAATGCAAAAGACTTGCCGTATAGTTCGTTCGTCTGTATGGGTTCAGTGATGACGCCGTTGCTGTACAATTGAGACCGCAGGTCATCCATATGAGATACTGAGTCCAATCACTTAAATAATAGAGTACAACTGCTGTTTTGTTGGTTTCCTCCAAGGCTTGGAGGGCTTCCTTTATGGACTCTTTCATGGCATATTGATCTAGCCATAGTCGGATTTCGTCCCTGGTGCTGTTTTCCGTCATTTCGCTGTATGGGAGTGTTACTTTTCTCTTTTTTATGAAATCTAAACTGGTTCGATATGTAATGGAGTATAACCAACTGCCTAATTGAGATATTTAAGCAAGCTGACAGCACATTCAAGCTCCAGATTCAAAATTGCGAATCTCCTGCACTTTCCAGTACGTTTTGGAGCCTTTGTTGCGGATGGTCGCGTTCCTTGGAATCTTCCTTACGATGGTGGAAAAACCTAATAGATCAACACAGGCTAACAGTCCATTCAACACCGACATTCTAGCGATATAACTGATATGCAAGTCAAATACGATCAAGATGATCATCGGAACAATGGATAATATGACAAATGGCGCTATCATGACAACAAGAAATCTAGTCTTTGAAAGGCCGCCTTCATAATGAACATAGAAAGCCATCCCTTTTGGGTATAATCCGAAAAATACCTTATCTGATCGCAGCGAGTCTGGCAGGAAAAAGGCGTGAATGAATTCATGCAGCGGAACGATGATTATAAATAACGCCAACAATACTAGAAGGGAATCTCCCATTTCAATTTCGTATGCTCTGTAGATTAAGGTCATTACGACAACTGTCATAAGTGCGATCGGCAGCGCCTTTAGTTGATCTTTGAGGATATTGCCGTCGTCCATCCGAGTCCACCCCTCTAATTCGGGAGTGAAATGTTCGTTCTCGTACACTTTGCCGATAATGAATGGCATATTTCGGTCCCTCCATTTTCGCCATCGTACAATTCGTATATCGAGGAGCAGGATTATTCTTGCTTCGCCTCAGCAAGTGATTTTAATACAAGTCTCGGATCATCCTGTTCCATGATGATGTCTGGACTAATTCCATCCGTAGGAATGGGATTGCCGCTCGGTCCTGCCATTTGATTCGTAATGAAGATGTAACCCGAACCGTCGCGAAATTCCCGCAATGCATAGGAGAATGGTTTGCCGTAAGTAGGAGTTCCGATGACCGTGGCATGGTCAAGGTTTTCCTTTAGAGACAGGACAAACAGCTCAGCAACGCTGGCTGTATTTTGATTCACCCAAAGGACGATTTCATCAAAGTGGAGGTCATCCTTGCTTTCCTTTGACTTGAATATAGTTTCGCCCTCTGAGTTCGTCAGTCTATATATGACCTTTCCTTCACTAAGAAAGAGCTCGGATATTTTTCTATAATCATTGAAATGACCGCCGCTGTTATCTCTCAAATCAATCAGGATCCGTTTGTATGGCTTAGCTTCATCCAAAAGATCGCTGAAACGGTCATAGGTTTCCCCGTCCACAAAGCTGCTCAGCTTGATATAGTAACTCTCGTCATCCAAGGGTTCACCCTGGATTTGATGGACGGATTGTTTCCTGCTTTCGCTCATCGTTTCTAATCTGTCCTTCGACATAAAATCATTATACCGCTGGAATTTTTCGTCTTCCTTCTCACTAAGCTTCTCCATCACGAGTGAAATTACAAAATGATCAAAATCTTTCTCCAAGTCGCCGGAATATCCTTTGCCCAGCGTTTCCTCCATCAACGATTGCAGTTGATCTTGATTATAATAATGATCAGTAAGATCGCTACGCAATTGAATTAATTTGTCATTTCGAGTGTCCCAATAATACGAGCCAAGGAATGCTAAGGACACGCCGAGCAATACGGCCAATGTATTTTTTAACCACTTCTTTTTGCGCACAGTAACTATCCCCTTGTTGAATAAGCAGCAGGAAACCGATTTCTCCTGTTCCCTGCCGCCATTTGTTTGATTAGTTAAATTGAATTTTTTCGCCGAGCTCGTTCAATTTCCCGCCTATGTAGCTAAGACCATCGCCGATGTGGGTAGGAATATCGGAGCCTGTCGTTCTTTCTACGACTTCATTTGCAATGATGCCCACAACAAATGCTCCCGCAACGGCCCAGATCCCTCCGCCATTGGTGTCAAGCATTTCGAGCTCATTCAACTCAGAAAATCCGTTTGTTTTCATACCGCTCGTACTCCCTTCAGTCATTCCATTCTAATTTCCAGAAATCCATTCTCCTGCAGCCTTAAGACCGTTTCCTACATGTGTCGCAATATCGGATCCTGTGGTGCGCTCGACAACCTCATCCACAATGATACCTACCACAAATGCTCCCGCAACGGCCCAAATGCCTCCGCCATTGGTGTCAACCATTTCAGCCTCATTCAGTTCCAAAAATTGCGTCATTGTTACCCCTCCATAGGATTCAAATGGCTTACCTTAATTGAACCATCCTGAAACCGTATCCCATGCAGCTTCAGCTCCGTCTACCGCATGATCAAAAATATCTTTGCCGGTTGCATCTTTAACAGCCTCATTCACACCCGCTACTACGACTGTAGTCACAAAGCCTATTCCCACCCCCGCTAAAAAGCCGATGCCGCCGTTAATGTCCTGCATCTCATTTGTCTCAAGCGACTGAAATTGTTCCAGCTGATTCATCGTTTACCCTCCGTTCGGATACGAGAATTTAACCTTATCTACCAGAGATGAAATTTCCTGCGTGCTGAAGTCCTTCTCCGATTTTTTCAATTCCATAACCGATCCCGTTAGAAACGTGCTCTGGAATCGTATCTCCTGTGTACCTCTCGACAACGGTGTCCGCCAGTTCATAAACAAGGTAGCCTACAGCCGCACCCGCAATGACTCCCCAAATGGCTCCGCCAGTGGTTTCGCGGGTTTCGAGTTCGGACAATTCAATAAACTTCATTTCCTCCATGGTTACCCCCCTTTCCGCCATTCGCAAAATTAATATGGGATAGTAAGAAAATATCGTGCAATGTGATTATATAAAGTTTACTAATAAACCTCTATACCCCAAATTAGGTAATTTAAGGTAAAAATTAATTTAAGAAAGCAGAAATTTCTGCAAAAATGCTCCTTTCCCATTCGAACCTGTCTTTTTATAAATTTTTTTAATGTATGTCCGTACGGTCTCTTCTGAAATAAACAAATCGGCTGCGATCTGCGCCGTGGTGTTATTAGCTAGCCACCGTGCAGCAACCTCTGCTTCGCGGGGAGTTAGGCTGTATTGAGTCAGCTTATGTTTTCTTGCATTCATTGTGTCGTCAAAATACTGCAGTCTTTTTTCAATGTCAGAAATGATTCTGTATAAAATCGCGGCAGCTAAAGATGCATCCTCATCTTTATGCATGGAAAAATCTAAGTATCCCACAATTCGGGCGCCATTTGTGATCGGGCCGCAAATGCACATCCAGTCCGAAAAAATATGTAAGGTATGTTCTTCTCCACGAACCACGCTGATATGTCCAGTATGTATGGAAGCAGCCACTGCGTTAATCCCTGCATGCTCGAGTTGAAATGAAGCGCCCTCCAGCATGCCGATGCTGACCAGCTTCTCGAGAATAACCGAGTTTCCATATGTCCGAAGCATCATCCCTGTAGTGTCAGTCAGCATATAAAAATGAGGCTTAAGTATGGTTGGGGCAAATACAGAAATTTCTTGGCTCACAAACCGCAGCAGCGTACGATGTCTTTTGATTGATGTTTCCCATAGAGTTATCGGATGCCGATATGGTACGAGGGGGGATGTTGGGTCAATTGCATTTTTCATGACGGTTTCTCCCCATGCATCCAAATGAGAAGCAGCAATGTCCTCCAGTCCGATCCAGTATTTATTGTATATGTATGGATTCAATGTGAAAACAGACATGATTGGCCTCCTTACAGCATTTGTGGCTCACGTCATCTTCGTGGTCTCAGAAGTAGAGTCATTGGATGCAGCTTGATACAAAGGTGTTAGTTAGATAAGCCTCACCTCACTTCATGCAGCATATTATGGTCTATTGTTTAATAGGGTCCATCCAGAATAGAATAATGCGAAAAATAGAAGCTTTTTAATTTCGGCTTGCCATTATGTAATGTGGAAGTTTTATAAGATTGAATGAGCTAAAAACACATGTTGGGGGTATTCAATTCCCAGAGCGGGCTCAATTTCTAAACAGAATCCGCTTTCTTAGGCAGGAATCTTCGTCTTCGTAAATCTATGTGGGTTGTATGTAGAGGTATGAACGGCCGCAAAAATGCGGCCTTTATGTAAGTATACATAAGGAAATAAAAAAGGTCCATGTACAATCCACCGGTGAACAGAACAAGTTTTGGAATAATAATCCATTCCTTGATCTCATGCAGGTGTCCTGTCGATGTATTAGACAATCATTGGGCTATACACGGTTGTGCTCCATCCACTTTACGGACCAGTCTGCGAAGGGACGCTGCTCTAGGAATCTCACCTCGGCACCCCCAACCTTGTAAATGGGTATGTTCATTTCCAGTTCATACTGCTGGCCCAATTGGATAAAGTCTCGATCGTCAACCGCTTGGGTTTTGTAAGTGATCCATTCCCGCCTGCCATCGGTCATGACGGCACTGCTCTCTTCAACGAACGTTTTCCCAGGGAAACCCGCACGAGTTTCCGCCAAGTGCAAGGAGGTGTTCTTGTCATACCCTACGCCAATTAATAGGATATAACCATGTAATTGATACACTTTATCGAGCGGTGACCCATCACCGAATATATTACATAAATCGTGGTTTTCCGTAATATACTCCGCATGCCTGCCGACGGCCGTGACCGAACGCGCAGGATGATCGGACCTCCTGGCCCCTGGCCACGTACGGAGCATCTCGGCAGCGGCACCCATTCCAATCGAAGGAGTAATGTCTTTGTCATAAGCTGGCCAATGCGCTCTGATGACCGGCCACCATTCTACAGGCTCCTCCCAGTGTACACCTGTGGCAGGATCGAGATTCTTCCATGTTTGTGTGGGCATGACCAAAGTCCCCTCAGCCCCGACAATTTCAAGCAGGGCACGAATGAGTGTCTCGGCTCCTCCGACAACAAATCCCAGCTTGCTTAAAGAAGCATGAACGAATATAACTTGTCCTTCTTGTAAACCGCATGCTCGGAATTGGGTGATCAGGTCTTCCTTCGTTAGTATTGCTCTAGTTTCAAATTGATTCAACTTATCCATCCCCTTGTATGAAATATAGAAAAAACCCCGCTACATATAAGCAGCGGGGTTGTCTCTTGCATAGAGATACAGTGCCCTTTGATTAAAATCGTACAGCATCCGAAGCTCGTTCGCTCACGAATCGGTATACAATATTTTACATCTATTCAAGAAACTCTTCTAGTTATAGTTAAACACTATAACCAGATATAACTTATTGGTAAGACGTTATATCAGGTTCCATCTGCTATATTGAATATATCAAATGATGACAAAGAGGAGAGAAAACCGATGAACACTCAAATCAAACCGAAAAAGCGAACGGTTACCCCATTTCGATATGATATCGTAGGCAGCTTCCTGCGGCCAAGCGTGTTGAAAGAGGCTCGATTAAAATTCAGTAACGGTGAAATTACGGCCAAGCAGTTGAAGGAAGTAGAGGACGCCGAAATCATTAAGCTCGTACAGAAACAAAAGGAGATTGGCCTTCAAGCTGTAACCGATGGCGAATTCCGTCGTTCCTGGTGGCATCTGGATTTTTTTTGGGGCTTCGACGGAGTAGAACGGACAATCATTGATCAAGGCTACCAATTTCAAGGTGCTGAGTCTAGACCTGAAACAGCCCGTTTGACTGGCAAAATAAGCTGCAGCAGCCATCCTTTTGTTCCGCATTATGCATTTTTGAAAGAAGCTGCAGGCGAGGATGTCATAGCACGTCAATCGGTTCCGGCGGCGGCTCAGTTTCTGTTTGAACTGGACCGAGCAGAAAATCAGGAGAGTACGAAGGCCGTATATCCGAATAGGGAAGAGCTAGTTTCGGATATTGCCAAAGCGTATAAAGCAGCGATTCTAGCCTTCTACGAAGCGGGATGCCGCAGCATTCAATTCGACGATTGCACGTGGGGAGCGCTATGCGATGAGCAGTTTATGGCCATCATGGAGCAGGCCGGCGTGAGCGTAGCCGAATATGCGAAAGAATTCGCAAAGCTGAACGAGGCAGTTGTATCCGATTTGCCGGAGGATCTCGTTGTAACGACACATGTGTGCCGCGGCAACTATGTTTCAACTTATGCTGGCGTCGGCGGCGGCTACGAGCCGATTGCGCAAACACTTCTTGGTATCGATAACTACTCCGGCTACTATCTGGAGTTTGATACAGAGCGCGCAGGCGATTTCAAGCCGCTTCGCTTCCTGAAGAATAATCAGCAGGTCGTACTTGGACTGTTCTCTTCCAAATTTGGAGAGCTGGAAAGTAAGGAAGATATTTTGAAGCGGATCGAGGAAGCCACGCAATATGTCGATCTGAACCGGATTTGCCTCAGCCCGCAATGCGGCTTCGCTTCAACAGAAGAAGGAAATCACCTGACAGAGGAACAGCAATGGCGTAAGCTTGCTTTTATTAAAGAAATTGCCGATGAAATCTGGGAATAAAGGGAAATTATTCATTCAAACAAACCTCTCATTGGGTCAATCAAAATTGATAAGGCCTGATGGGAGGTTTCTATATGTATTTCCGCAGCGTTCTCCTATTTGTCACACTTTGCCTTTTCATTAGCAGGAATGGGCCTAACGGCCGTGTAATATATCCTATAAAGAAAAAGCTATCGACATGGATTCATCATCAGTGAAGAATACACAAATTGGGAGGGGGGAAGCATATGCATACGAAAGAAAGTTTAATAGAGCAATTAGAGAGGCTAGGCATTGACCCAGAGGGCACCTTGCTGATCCATTCTTCGATGAAAAGCATGGGGCAGGTAGAGGGCGGAGCAGACACCGTCCTGGATGCATTTACTGAATATATGAAGGACGGGTTGTTGGTGTTTCCAACCCATACCTGGAAATATATTAATGCGGAGAATCCAAAATTTGATGTGGACAAGTCCCCTTCCAACGTGGGGATACTAACCGAGCTTTTCCGAAAGCGGCCTGGTGTGGTCCGATCGCTGCATCCCACCCATTCGGTGGCGGCTTGGGGTAGAGATGCAATCGAGTTCACGACAGGTGACCACCTTTTCGATACGCCATGCGCGAGGGGCTCTGCTTGGGGGAAGCTGCTGGATCGAAAGGCGACCATCTTGCTGGTTGGGGTTGATTTAAGACGCAATACATTCATCCATGGCGTAGAAGAGTGGGCGGACATTCCGGGCAGAATGACAGATGATCACGAAATGCTATATACCGTTTTGCCGGATGGAACGGAGATACCCGTACCTTCACGCAGACATTGCGGATTGTCTTGGTCGCAGCATTTTTGGAAAGTCGACGGGGTCCTGGAAAGAAAGGGGGCAATGTATAAGGGCCAGCTTGGCGATGCGGTTGTAAGGGTTTGCGATGCCGCGGGGGTGGCGAACGTTCTAACCGACATGCTGAAGGACAATCCAGATTTGTTCTCGGATAATGAACCTATTGTAAATTCCTTTACAAGTTGAACGTTCAGTGACCATGAAAAAATCCCAAGTTAATGATTTGGTTCTAGCGAAAACAGTCTATAGATTCGTAACGATTAGTATTATCAGTTCCAAAGCGGACCAACCGCTGCTCGTATGATGACTAAGAACATATTTAGCTTGATCTAAAAAAGCACTCCCATGGAGTGCTTGCGTGCGGGAGTCATGGAAGAAGGGAAAATGTAACAACTTCCGCTTTGCGTTTTCTCGTATATCCTCTTTACAACATATTGAACATTTCTTGGCCTTTCCCGTTGTATAGATGTTGTAGAGTTTTTGTAGAGATTTCATTGCTATAATCACAAAATGTTGAAACATGTCCGATGATGTCAGACTGTCAGCAAACCTTACCGGTTTTCTACCAGTCAAATACTGCAGCTTGTGTGAACCTGACAAAGCAGTTGAAAAGTAAAAATGAAAGGAAAAAGGCCGGTTCACATAAGAGCAGTGAAAAATAAACAAAGCTCAGAAGGGAATGAATTGAATTGCTAAGTAGCAACAAGAGTTTGCAGAAAATTGTAATGATGTTTTTGGTTTTTGCGCTTGTCTTCACGGGCATGGGGTTTAGCTTCGGAACTCCTGTCAGCTATGCTGCATCTTCGGATGTTTATGTAGCTAGCGGTGGCGATGACACCACTGGTGATGGAACCCTGGAGAATCCTTATGCTACATTGAGCAAGGCCTATGCAGAAGTTAATACCGGGGGAACCATATATATCAAGGACGATATCACATTATTGGAGGATGGTAACGGAAGATTCCTTGTTTTTGACAAGGGCAAGAACATTACGATCACTACTGCCCCTGAATCTACAGAACTTGCTGTGATTCAACGTGGAGGGACAGGTGGTAGTGGAGTAGGCACGCTTATTGATATAAAGAGCGGTGGACAGCTTACTCTAAAAAACATTATCTTTGACGGCAAGGGCGAAACGTATCAGTCCAACGGAAGAATAATTAATGTTTCTTCAACTCTAGTCATTGAGGAAGGCACTATTTTACGTAATAATAACTCGATATATGGTGGAACCGCACTTTATCTAAGTGGCAGTGATGCCGTTATAGAAATGTCGGGCGGAGTAATTACAGACAATAAGTTTAGTGGATCTGCGGGTTCTTCGATTAAAAATGCGATCTATATTGCTAGTGGCACATTCAATATGACTGGTGGCAAAGTGATAGACAATAGCGGTGGGGGGGAGTTGATCTCCAGGGAGGTGAGTTCTCTCTTTCCGGCGACGCACGCATCACGGGGAATACGATTGAAGTATCTGGTCAACCAGTAGACCGAAACATTAATCTTTTAGGTACTATGATCCTTACTCTAAGCGGTAATTTTACCGGACAAGCGGGTATTACTGCGAATGGGCGTATGATTGAGGGGGGGAAGTTTGGAGAAGCAGACGCAGTAGGTTTAGCGGGTCTGGACAATCTGATTGCTGACAACGATCCGTCGCTTTATGCGGCTTATGGTGAAGGTGATGCTTTGGTGTGGAAATCCCTGCCTACGGTCGATCTTACAACACCGTCCGAAGATAAAGTATTCATCGGGAAGCCAGAATTTGCTGGTACAGCGACACCTGGAGCAACGGTAACGGTAAAGCTCACACATGGTGAAGAAGAGTTTACTCTTACTGCAATTGCAGACGAGAATGGTGACTGGAGCGTAATGCCGGATGCGGATTTGGCGGATGGTACATATGGTATTGAAGTTACGGCGACCAACCAAGACGGTAAAACATCAACACCTGAATCAAAGAACTTAATAGTAGACACAACACCACCGTCGGTAGAGCTTACACAGCCGTCTGGAGACAAAGTGTTCACCGGGAAGCCGGAGTTCACAGGTACAGCGACACCTGGAGCAACGGTTACGGTACAAATTACAGACGAAATCACGCTGACTGCAACCGCGGATGAGAACGGCAGTTGGAGCGTAGCACCGGATACAGATTTGCAGGATGACACTTACAACATTGTAATCACGGCGACTAAAGACGGTAAAACCTCAACGACAGTAAACAAAAACTTAGAAATAGATACAACGGTCATGGTCGAGCTTGAACAACCATCCGGAAATACCGTGTTCACTGGAAAGCCGGAGTTTTCAGGTACAGCGACACCTGGAGCAACGGTAACGGTGAAAATTACAGACGAAATTACGCTGACTGCAACCGCGGATGAGAACGGCAGCTGGAGCGTAGCACCGGATGCAGATTTGCCGGATGGCAGTTATAATGTTGAAATTACAGCAAGCAAAGACGGTAGAACTTCAACTCCAGTGTCGAAGAACTTAGTGGTAGACACAACTCTACCAACGGTAGAGCTCGATCAACCATCCGGAGATAAAGTATTTACTGGGAAGCCGGAGTTTTCAGGTACAGCGACACCTGGGGCAACGGTAACGGTAAAAATTACAGAGGAAATTACACTCACAGCAACCGCAGACGAGAATGGAAGCTGGAACGTAGCACCGGATGCAGATTTGCCGGATGGCAGTTATAATGTTGAAATTACAGCAAGCAAAGACGGTAAGACGTCAACACCAGTAAGCAAAAACTTTACTGTGGAGAATGTTGACAAAACCGCTCTTAAACAGAAAATAGATGAGATCCAAGGCAAGATCACTGCCGGTGAATGGACCGATTCCGACTACACCATAGAAAGCTGGGCAAACCTAAGCCGAGCGCTTGAAGAAGCGGTAGACGTATTTAACGATCCGAATGCAGCGCAAGAAGCAGTGGATCAGGCACTGGCCACTCTGCAGCAGGCGGAGTTGGATCTTGTGAAACTGAACGGGGAGCTGCAAGAACTGAATCTGGTCGGTCTGACGGATGATGGCGAACAAGCGATTACGCTTAGCCCAGAATTCGATCCGAATCAATACAATCATTATTCCGGAACGGTAACGAGCGATGTGTATGGCATCAGTATCAATCCGTCGGCTCTTTACCCGAACGATACGACTGTGGCAGTAAGCTTGAACGATACAGAAGTTCCAGTTGGCCAATGGGATAACTTACCGCTGAGAGATGGCAAGAACACGATCGTCGTTACGGTTAAGGACAAAAATGGGGAATTACTAAACCAGTATACGATTGAAATCGATCGTCTTGCCGTCATTGCAGACAACAAATTACAATCGTTGGTACCATCCGTAGGAAGCCTTAGTCCGTCTTTTGATCCGAACCGAGATTCCTATACGATGAGTGTAGCGAATAGGGTAAATCAGCTACAATTAACACCAACTGTATTTGACTCAAATGCCAAAATTGAGATTCGAGGGATAGACGGAAGCTGGCAGGAAGTGACCAGCGGTAATACCAGCGACTATCTAGCGTTGAATGTTGGCAGTAACACGATTATCGTGAAAGTGACGGGTCAAGACGGAAATGTTAAAGAATATACTTTGACGGTAACAAGAGCATCCAATTCTGGTGGAGGTATCGTGATACCGTGGACTCCGAGCGAAAGTCCGGAAGATATTGTTTCAACGGTCAATGATTCCAGTGCTTCGTTCGCATCAGGTACCGCGACACAAACGGGAACCACAGTTACCGTAGATCCAGACAAGCTTTCTAGTATTCTAGCAGGTGCTAACGAACAGAAACTAGCGATTCACTCGCCAAACGAGGGGAATTTACAAGTCGACGGTCTGATGGCAGATGCCCTAAAACAAATGGCTGACACAGGCACGAATCTGAACATTAGTAACCCGCTGGCGATTTATCCGATACCTAGCGGCAAAATGGATTTGGGTGGAGTGTCCAAGCAGTTGGATGACGCTGCGCTTAACGATATTGCAGTACATGTCGCAATTGCGAGATCTTCGGATGCTTTGATCGAAAGTGCGAAGAGTAATGCGATCGAACAAGGCTACGAACTGTTGGTGACTCCGGTCGATCTGGATCTGACTTTTACGAAAGATGGAAAAACGGTAAAATCGGAACAGCTGAACGGTTATGCGCCGAAATATATCGCGCTTCCGGAAGGCATCGATCCGAACCGGATCACGACAGGCGTTATCGTTAATCCTGACGGCAGCGTATACCATGTGCCGACGGTTGTGACGAAGCTCGATTCTCGTTACTATGCACTCATTAATGATCTGCGCAGCAGCGGCACGTACTCGGTTATTTGGAATCCGCAGGATTTCGATGATGTGAGAAGCCACTGGGGCAGAGAAGATATCAACAATATTGCGGCTAGACTTGATCTTCAAGGAAACGGTGATAATACGTTTTCGCCGAATCGCATTGTTACACGTTCTGAATTTGCCGAAATCGTCGTATTGGGTCTGGACTTGATGAACCAGGATGCACCGCAGACGAATTTCTCCGATGTGCCGACTTCTGCATGGTACAAAGATTCGGTAGCGATAGCGGATGAATTTACCATCGTTGAGGGGTATAGTGACGGTCATTTCAGAGGAGATCAGCAAATCACGAGAGAGCAAGGTTTCGCGATGATCGCCCGTGCGTACCGCCTGGTTCAATCCGAGGGAGCACCTGATCAGGAGCAGATCGCTTTGGCACTGGATCAATATTCGGATGGGGCAGATGTATCGAATTGGGCGAAAGCAGATGTTGCGCAATTGATCCATGCGGGGATTATTCAAGGTAATGGACCTGAGGTTCTAAGTCCGAAAGCGCAAATGACGCGTGCTGAAGTAGCGGCACTCATTGCAAGGATGCTGAAAGTGACCGACCTCATTGATAAATAATCTAGTAACTCAAACAACCATTGATGACATGGTGGGACGTCTTCAATGGTTGTTTTTTATTAGGCAGCATTTGCATAGTCGGAGATATGATTGCCGAGCAGAGCAGATTTCGTATTGTTTTTGCATGAAAAAGAAGGAATATAAAGAATTCGACGGTTATCGACAACATTATTCGACATAATTCCTTATTTTTCGTTGATTTTCAGCTATATCCGGATTTATAATATGAATTATGAACATGGAATGAAAAAATGAAATCATCGTTAATGATTTTTTACATACATAAGCAAGTTTTCACTTTCAAAATCATTTCATTCTAGGAGCGAGAAACGACATGCAGAAAACGAAGTTCAAAATCTTTAAGAAAGATATCTCTCTCAAAGTAAAGCTTCCGCTTTACATTTCGTTATTGATGGTATTCATCCTTTCTGGAACGAGCGTATTTTTATATCAATCGAATTCTGATTTATTGCTTAAAGAAAGCAAACAGACATTGACTTCAAACGGCAATTTGATTGGTGAGACGTTAATGGGCTCGATTATATCGATGAAGCAATTAATATCAGTTACTTCCAACCACGATGAGTTTAAATCGTTGCTTGAGCTAAGGGCTTCGGAGGCAATGAGCGATGATCAGTTTTTTTCAAATCATCATGAATTAGTAGATAAGAGCAATCGAATTTTAAAGGCGAATCTGGATAAGACAATGGGGATAACAGCATTTCAGATTATCGATGCAAAAGGGATGATTGTAGCCTCCTCTTCTCCCGACGACATTAAAGGAGACCGAGCTGACCGCGAGTATTTCCAGGAAACGATGAAAGGAAAGCCGTTTATTAGCGATGCGCTGGTTTCAAAAAGCACAGGAAAAATCGTTATGCCGATGACAGAACCAATTGCTGATCATAATGGACAGATCATCGGTATGTTTAGTGCGACTGTAGATGCTTCTTTCTTCGTCAATCAGCTTGAACGAGTACAAACAGATGGAAATATAACCATACTGAGCCGCTCGGGAGTTGTTCTTTATGATTCGGAAAATACGGAGAGTGTAGGAGAACAAATCGCGGAAGAGGGTATTCAATTATTTCTTCAAGAAAGAGCGATAGGTGAACCGATTCAAGGTGAAGTAGATCTTGAAGATAGTTATGTGAGCTTCACCAAAATTCCTGATGCAGATATTACGGTAAGTGTGTTGGAGCCTTATGATTCCATTTACCAGCCTGTACAAGACATGGTAAAAAGTTTGCTGATCATTACTTTCGCTGCGATTGTTCTGGCGATTGCAGCGGGGATCGGAATTTCTAGAACCATTACAAGTCCGATACGGAAACTAAATGACCTATTCGGTACCTTGGCTCAAGGGGACTTAACGGTCGTAGCCGATGGTAAGTATAAGAGTGAATTTAAACAACTAGCAGATCGTTTCAATGTGATGGCGGAGAACAACAAAGCTTTAATCACTAGAATGAATCAATCGATTAACGTATTGAATGCGAGCACGAATGAGTTAGATAAAACGGCAAAACAAACCGCGGTATCTGTTACAGAAACGACAACAACAAGTACCGAAATTGCCAGAGCGATGGAGACACAGTCCAAAGATACGGATCAGATCGTAGATAAATTTTATGGTTTTGGTGAACAGTTTGTAACCTTGAGAGAGAGAACGGACAAAATCAAGGAGCAAGCTGAAAGTATTATAGAGGTCTTCCATCAAAGTCATTCCGTGATCGAAAACCTGATCCAAGTGAAAAACAAGAATGAAGCAGAGGTTCAGAAGATCGCTGAAATTACGGGCAAGTTGAAGCAAAGCTCAGATGATATCGGAACCATTACAGGGGCGATCGCGGATATTGCGAATCAAACGAATTTACTTGCATTAAACGCTTCGATTGAGGCCGCAAGAGCGGGAGAACATGGAAGAGGCTTTGCGGTAGTCGCATCTGAGATTCGTAAGCTCGCTGAACAAAGCACGAAGCAATCCCAGGATATTAAAGATATCATTATGCAGAATCTATCTTTTGTGACGGAGAATAATCAGAGTGTAGCTGAAATCCAACAAATCTCAACCCTTCAAGATCAGTATGTAGAAAACACAAAAGAATCGTTCCAAACGATTTTCTCGAATGTTTCACAAATCGCTCAACAAATTGGCGAAATGGCGGAACGTGTGATGGAAATGGAGCAAGATAAGGATGATGTCATGGGCTCGGCACAAAGCCTGTCTGCAACAGGGGAAGAGGTATCTGCTTCGGTTGAGGAAGTGACCGCAACGATGGAAGAACAATCGGCGATGGTTCAACAGCTTGCGGGAATGGTTCAAACGATCGATGCTCTGACCGAAGAATTGGCCCAGGCCGCATCGAAGTTTAAGCTCTAAATTCATAACGGATATCGATGAAGAAAGCCAAAGGAAACTGTGAAATATGCGTAAACCGGGGGTCCTAGCTGAAGCAGATCGCTTTGGCACTGGCTCAATATTCGGATGGGGCAGACGTATCGAATTGGGCCAAAATGCTGCGAAATTGATCTATACGGGAATTATTCAAGGCAACGGACCTGAGGTTCTAAGTCAGAAAGCGCAAATGACGCGTGCTGAAGTCGCGGCACTCATTGCAAGAATGCTGAAAGTGACCGACCTCATTGATAAATAATCTAGCTACTCAAACAACCATTGATGACATGGGAAGTCGTCAATGGTTGTTTTTTTAGGCTGGATTGCAGATGTTAGGAGTGGAGGGGGAAGTTCACCTCCAGAACAACAAGAGAGGTGTTCTTTTGTTACCACAAATTACAGCAAGAATTGGAAAGTCAACTTCGACCGGCTTTTGTTACATTATGCTCATCGGCAAATATAAACGAAGGGAGCAAAGGGAGAGAATAATGAAACTTATGCGAAATTAAATCTCGGAATCGATAGGAAGCTTTTTGATTGGTGCATAGATGTGATAGGCAGATTCCAGATTGTGAATATCATCAAAAGCTTGAATGAGCTCGATATGTGAATCTTCCGTTTCCTGCTTGGAGATCTTTAAGAATCTTGCATAATCCGTTTTGAGAACATCTCCAATCTCTAGAAGATCACCGAAATACTTGAATTTGGCACAAAAGAGTTGGGGGACATCTACAGTGAAAAAATAAGGTTCATCGATCTGGATGTCGCGTGGAATACCGAACAGCGCCTTAAAGCGGGTTGAACCCGGCTGACAATTGGAATAAATCATATAGCATGAACCATGTATCGTTTCATCCATTTGATTTAATAGCATCTGAGCATGGGAGCGAATCTTCGTCTTGTAATCATCCGATGCTAGATCTACTTCAAAGGCTATACCGCTTACTCGGATGGATTCCAGTTTCGTTAGGGTGAACTCGGTGACAATATCACCATTAAGATTTTTCACAGGTCTCTTAACCACGGAAGGGATGGGGCTTTGAGGAATCGTCATTTGTCCCTGCCTTAAGGAGCTTGGGGAGATGCGGTATTTACGCTTGAATGCGCGGGTAAAAGAGGATTGCGTCCCAAAATTAAGCTGATATGCAATATCGGTTAGTGCTAAGCTGCTGTCTTGAATGAACCCCAATGATGCATTTAATCTTCTGGATAATATGTATTGGTTTAATGAACAGCCCATCATGGCAGAAAAAAGTCTATGAAAATAGTATTTGGACATATGGAAGGTATCCGCAACAGAATCCACCGATATGGGATGCTGTAAATTGTCCTCGATATGGATCAATGCATGCTCTATGATTTCATAATGGTCCATAATAAGTCCCTCTCACCATAGTTTATAAAGCTGATTCAGGATTAGTATAACATATGTAAATTGAAAAAATGATATATCACGGAGGTTAAGCTTATGACGCGAGATCGAATGAATGGAATGATCATAGGATTATTTTATATTACAGCGGCGGTCACTTCGATCATAGCCGTCGTTCTTTATGAACCTGTTTTGTCAGAAGAGTGGTATCTGGCCGCGGCTGATGGGGCGAAAACAAAAGTACTGATCGGTGTAGTGCATGATCTTTTGCTCATTGTGTCAGCCATTGGAACGGCGGTGATGCTGTTTCCTTATCTAAGACGCTGGAATGAGCACGCTGCTTTAGGGTACCTTTGCTTTCGTTTTATGGAGGCCGTTTTTATTATAGGCTTTAGCCTGTTGAGTGCGTGCAACGCGCGAAACAAAAAACCACCCGCTATGCGGGTGGAGGGATCGAGGGTTTTACCACCAAGGCCATTCCGATAAAATTGAGATGTTCAGGCTCAATGAAAGGAATGGTCTTAGATGGCAAACAAGAATTACAGCCTAGCCCACACGAAATGGATGTGCAAGTACCACATCGTGTTCACCCCGAAGTATAGAAGGAAAGAGATCTATAATCAAGTGAGAAGAGATTTGATCGAGATATTCAAACGTCTATGTAAGTACAAGGGGGTGGAGATTCTAGAAGGTCATATGATGCCAGATCATGTACATATGCTGGTGGCGATTCCACCAAAGATATCGGTGTCATCGTTCATGGGATATCTGAAGGGTAAAAGTTCGCTAATGATCTTTGAAAAGCATGCACAACTCAAATACAAATATGGGAATCGGAAATTTTGGGCAGAAGGCTATTACGTAAGTACAGTAGGTCTAAATGAAGCAACAGTAGCAAAGTATATTCGTGAACAAGAAGCACACGACCAGGCAATAGATAAGTTGAGTGTAAAAGAATACGAGGATCCGTTTATCAGCAATAGGAGCAAAAAGAAATAAACCCGTTTAACGGGTAAGTGAAGGTGACAAATTACACTGAGCCTGAACAACTTTGTTGTCAGGCTGGCGTCTTTAGGCGCAGTTTGGCAACAGAGGGTTATACCCGAAGAGCAAACCACCCGTTGGACGGGTGGTTATGATTGCCATTGGGGCAGTCGGCATATTAGGCTTATTGCATCTAAGTATAGAGTATCAAGCAGGAAGTTTGGCAGGTGAAGAAGCACTGAACACTGCAGGTTTCCTGCTGCAAGCTTTTCATCGGTGGACATTTATGTTGGGACCGAACTTCATGTTAGGCTTAAACACATTCCTTTATAGTTATTTGCTGTTTAGAACGGGTATCGTGCCAAGAGGATTAGCACTTTTTGGGATGATCACGGCTGTACTGGTAATCATAGCCGGTTTATTAGACATGTTTGAGATCGTAGAACCGATGTCAACAGCTAAAGGAATCATTGCGCTTCCGGTGGCAGTCTATGAAATGAGTTTGGCCGTCTGGCTCATAGTAAAAGGATTTTCTAAACAGAATCTTGAACGACTAAGAAGAAGTTAATCTTGTGATCGGCACTCCGTGAGAGTGTCTTTATTTTGTCCGGCTTTACAAAACTTTCAATCCATTTTTACATGGAATAGAAGCTTCATAGAATCCCATTAGCTATAATTTGGAAGAAAGATAAAAGGTTGGGAGGATATGATTCGATGAAGCAGATGAAAAGGAAGTGGATGGCACTCTTCTTAGGCATCACGCTAGTATTCTCTAATTTCCTCATGCTTGCTCCATACCAAGTATCGGCTGCCGGCGATGCCATGACGGTCGCTGAGGCCATCGCAAACAATAGCGGCAGCGGTACGGTCGAAGGGTACATTGTGGGTTACGGAAGCGGAGGAGGATCATCCCCATTTATGGTAACGAAGTCCGCTTCCGGGAATACGAATATGGTCATTGCCGACGCGGCGGATGAACAAGACACAAGTAAAATGCTTCCGATTCAGCTGACAAGTAGTTATCGCGCAGATTTCGGTCTTCAAACGAACCCTGACAACATCGGAAAAAAGGTTAGGATTACAGGAAGTCTGGAGCCCTACTTCGCCATACCAGGACTAAAAAGCCCGACAGCGATTGAATTTGTCCAAGATGTCACGGATCCCCATGTCATCTCTATCGCAGAGGCACGGGCGCTGAATGATGGCGAACCTGTGGTGATTAATGGGGTCGTGACGACCCCGTCCGGCGCATTCGGCAGTAAAAGCGTATATGTTCAAGATGATACAGCGGGCATCTTGTTATATCAAAACAGCGTAGATCTTGAGCCTGGCGACAAGGTGAAGGTGACCGGTACAAAAACGACATATGGCAATGAAGTAGAGATCGTTGATCCAATTGTTGAGATCGTAGGTATAGATAACGTTCCGGCTCCGATCGGCCTTACTCCAGCAGCCGTAACGGGTGAAGTCTATGGTCAGTTAGTGAAGCTCTCTAAGGTGACGGTTAGCGATATTACGGTTATTGGCACATACGGATCCTATTCTTTCTATGCGAACGGCGAAGATGGCCGAATTCTCATTTACGTAGACAATCGGACAGGCCTGACTAAAGACAAAGTCGCTGAGGGACTTGTCGTGAATGTAACAGGTGTGGTCGTGCCTTATGGCGACAGCTTGGAGATCAAGCCGACAAAAGTAGATGACATCAGTCCGGCCCTTGCTGAAGGCTCCGGCAAAAAAGTATTGTTCGACAATACACACGGTCAAACAGCAGGTGCGGCAGACTGGATCATCGACGGCGCATTTTCTGACTTTGCGGATGGATTAAGAGCGGGAGGCTTTATTGTGGATCAGCTTGAGCGCGAGTTTCCGTTTGATTTCAGCGAACAAGCGATTACGCTCGAGAAGCTTCAAGAATATGACGTATTCATTATAGGCGAAGCGAATATTCCGTTTAAAGTTTCTGAACAAGATGCGATGCTGCAGTATGTGCAGGGCGGAGGAAGCATCTTCTTTATCGGCGACCACTATAATGCAGACCGCAACTACAACCGTTGGGATTCCACGGAGGTGTTCAACGGGTATCGCCGCGGTGCATACGGAGATCCGACGAAAGGGATGTCGGCAGAAGAAGCGAACTCCGGTGCGATGCAGAATGTGACGAGCACGGATTGGTTAGGCACGCATTTTGGCATTCGCTTCCGGTTCAATGCGCTGGGGGATATTGAGAGCGGGCAAACCGTCGTTCCTCCAAGCGAATCCTTTGGAATTACAGAAGGCGTAGGGGTCGTAGAATCACACGCTGGGGGTACGCTGGCGATCCTCGATCCAACGATCGCCAAAGGGCTGGTGTACATGCCGGAGAACCCGCCTGCATGGGGACCCGCTGTGGATCAAGGGGTGTATAACGGTGGAGGTATGGATGAAGGACCGTTTGCTGCTATTTCGAAAGTAGGCTTAGGTAAAGCGGCGTTTATCGGCGATTCCTCACCGGTTGAAGACGCAACGCCGAAATACCTGCGGGAAGACAGCGGTTCAAATAAAACGACATATGATGGGTTTCTAGAAGAGGGAGACAACAGCGAGTTCCTGCTAAATGTAGTGAAATGGTTGGCTGTTCAGGAGGACTATACCAGTTTTGAAGGTCGGGTCCCATTAAGCCCTGTAACGCCTCTGTTGGGGTTTGAGCATCCTGCCGATTCGACCGAGCCGGAACCAGAGCCGTGGTCGACGCCAAGCGGCGGCTACAAGTGGTATGATCCGGCCACCTTTGCGCCAGGGTCTTATGGTTCGGGTGAGGACGCTCCGGGGAACGTAGTTATTCCAGGTGTGATTTCCATTGCGGATGCGAGACAGCATTCGGTGAATACAACGGTTACGGTAGAAGGGACCATCACTTCCAGACCGGGAGCTTGGGGCGGAAAGGCATTCTATTTACAGGATGATACGGGCGGTATTTATATTTACCAAACTTCAGAGGGATATCAGTTGGGGCAGCGTGTACAGGTGACAGGGGATGTGACGCTGTACAATACGGAATTGGAATTGGCGAACGTTTCGGAGATCAGCGTCATAGGAACGGGAACACTGCCAGAACCAAAGGTCGTGACGACGGTGGATGCCAGCAACCAAGGTCAAATTGTGAAATTGGAAGATGTGACGATTTCGAATATCGTGAAGGCAGACAATTATGGAACGGTTGAGTTACGTGCGTTGAAAGGCGATGTCAGCACGCTCGTCCGCATCGATAACCGTACAGGGGTTGACTATAATGCCTTTACTGCTGAGTATGCTGAAGGAGATGTGCTGGATTTAACCGGTGTATCCAGTATCTATAACGGCACGTTTCAGTTGAAGCCTCGCTTCGCAGAGGATATCGCCTTGTCCGATACAGGTTCAGAAGAGGATTGGGTTGCAGTAGAGCTGATCGGCCTCAATGATCTGCACGGCAAAATCGATCAGCACTATGAGCTGGATATCGATGGGGATGGGTCTATTGACGGTACGTACGGCGGAGCAGAGTATATGGCAGCATATATTCGAGAGAGACAAAATGCGAACCCCGATGTCCTATTCGTAGGTGTAGGTGACTTGATTGGAGGAAGCTCACCGGTATCCGCGCTGTTTCAAGACGAACCGACGGTTGAAATTTTGAACGTTTTGGATATGGCCGTAAATACCGTGGGCAACCATGAATTCGACGAAGGCACCACGGAGCTGCTGCGAATGGCATACGGCGGTGATTATCCAGGTGCTGAGGTTACACGCGATTATGCAGGGATGAATAACGCTCAGTTAGCGGCCAATGTGGTTTGGAGATCAGGTGATCGTGCGGGAGAAACCATTTTTCCGGCATACGAGATTGAGGAAGTGGAAGGACAGAAGATTGGATTCATTGGTGTTGTAACGGAAGGTGCTGCGGGCATGGTGATGCCCGCAGGCATTCAAGATATTGCGTTTACGGACCCGGCCCAAGCTATTAACGATGCGGTGGAAGAGCTGCAGGCACAGGGCGTACATGCAATGATCGTATTGGCTCACAGCGCAGCAGAGCAGGACGAGCTGGGTAACATTACCGGGGAATCCGCAGATTATGTAAATCAAATCGATGCGGATGTGGATGTCATTTTTGCAGCGCATAATCATCAAGTTGTGAACGGATTTGCAGGCGATACTTTGATTGTACAAGCCTCCGAATATGGCAAGGCGCTCAGCAATGTGCATGTCATGATTGATCCCACTACTGGGGATATCGTAGAGAAGAGCGCCGACATCATTTGGGTAGATAACGGACAGATCCAGCCTGATCCACAAGTTAGCGAAATATTAGCCCAATACGAAGAGCAAGTAGCGCCGCTGCTAAACGAAGTCGTTGGCGTGGCAGCACATGAGATGGAAGGCGGCTATGGCGTTAAAGGCGAAATCGGCGACAATGCACTAGGCAATCTCATCGCAGACAGCATGGCTTGGGCGATGGACAGCGATTTTGCGCTGATGAATGGCGGAGGGATCCGCGATCGTCTGAATGCCGGTGAGATTACATATGGAGAGCTGTTCAACATTTTGCCGTTTAATAATGTATTAATGAAACTGGAGATGACCGGAAGTGAGTTGAAAGAAATCGTAGGCGCCCAATTAGACGGCTATTATGGACCGGATTTCAGCATCAGTGGATTCAAATATACATGGGATGGCTCGACAGTCGCTGTGGTGGATATGACACTTCCAGACGGCAGTCCGATTGATCCTGACGCAACGTATACGGTGGCAGTGAACAATTATATGGCAACGTCTACCGGAGATAAATACAAAGCGATCGGGCAGCTGGGCAGTAATCCAGTGATGGGCACTGAGGATCTTGAGGCGCTAGTCAACTTTGTGAAAAGCTTTGATGAGCCGATTCGCTATACAGCAGAAGGCCGGATCTCTGAAGTGGAGGGAAGCGGTTCGGAATTTGGACAAGTCATGGACATTACGGATGCGAAGTTTCTTGCTGACGATACCGAGGTTACAGTAGAAGGCGTAGTGACAAGCACTCCGGGCGGTTTTGGAGCAAATCACAGCTTTTACTTGGAGGATGCAACCGGTGCGATCCAAGTGTATACGTATGATGAGCCTGGAGTGAGCATCGGGGATCATGTCAAGCTGAAGTCGGTGAAAAATACGTATCAAGGTGCGCCGCAGCTTCATGGCATTGCGGCATTAGAAGTGCAAGGTCAGGTAAATCCTGTGCCGCAGCTCGTGAGCGAGTTGGATGGTACTTTGGAATATGAGCTGGTGACACTGCAAAGTGTTTCTGTGGCGAATATTTCTGGCGCAGACAATTACGGCAACTTTAGCTTTCAGGCGGTAAAAGGTGATGGTTCGACGATGATTTACGTCGACAGCCGTACAGGCATCAGCCATGAGGAATTTGCTTCGACCTACGCGGAAGGAGATACCCTGCACATTACAGGCATCGTCCTTCCTTACAGCGGCAGCTACGAACTGAAGCCAAGAAGGATGGAAGATTTCGTACTGGCTGACGAAGAACCGGCTGCTGATTTCAAGATGGGAACGCCAACCTTTACGAACTTTGCCGGAGAACCCGTGACGGCACTCACACCGAACGGCTTTATTAAGGCTAGTGTCGCGATGACGAACCGAACAGGTGAGGACAAGCAGGCTTCTCTGATCGTTGCTCTTTATGATGGGAATGGCAGCGTAAGGAACATTTCTTATGTAGAGAAGCGAATTGGAGCAGGCGGGACGGAAACGCTGATTGCGGGATTCAGTCTGTCAAAGCATGTCGATGGTTATGTGATGAAAGTCTTTGTATGGGACAGCTTCAGCGGTATGCGGCCGTTGTCCGAAGTAGTGGTGTTCCCGGAATCATTGCTGCGATGACGGAACACGTTCGGCAGGAATGGGGGAAGCCACCATTTCTGCCGATTTTGCGATAAGTACAATCAGGTGTTGGATATCATGAGCGATTTTGAACTGTGAGGAGATGCTATGAAGAAGCGATTATTTCCGCTTGCAATAATCTGTTTGCTTACCATGACCGCGCTGCTGGCACCACTAGCGAGTGCAGAAGGTGCGAGCTTGACGGTTTCTGCACAAGTAGACCAACATACGAGGACTGTGACGGTTAGCGGTAACATCTCAAGTGGAGCGGGGCAGCAGGTGTCGGTAGTCGTGACAGGTCCGTCCGGCCATGTGGATTATATCGATCAGTCGATCAGCGCGAATGACGGGAGCTATACGTTCCAATACATGCTGGATGATGACGAGAGCGGAACGTATACAGTTAAGGTGGGTGGCAGCGGAGTAAGCAGTCCAGCGGCAACTACGTTTACGTATGCGGCGCATGGCGGGGCGGCTGAGGTAACAGGAATCACCGTATCGCCTGAAACGCTGATGTTGGATACGGAGGATGTGACATCCGCGGCATTAACTTGGGTGATCAGTCCGCCAAATGCGGCGAACAAACAGGTGGAGTGGAGCTCATCCGATGAATCCGTGGTGAAGGTTAGTCCGTCCGGCGTGGTGACGGTACAGGGAGCAGGCACTGCGATCATTACCGTTACGACGAAGGACGGCGGTAAGCAGGATACGGTCCATGTAACGGTAAAGGATGCAACAGCACCAACGGTACCGATGAATTTGCGAGGGACGGCTGCGCGAAGTGTCGTCACCTTAAATTGGCAGGCTTCAACAGATAATGTTGAGGTGACAGGCTATGTAGTGGAAGTATGGCAGGGGAATAAGCTTCTAAAGACGGTTCCTGTTACCCATACGGCCTTTACGGACAGGGGCTTAAAGTCGGGTACGACCTATTCGTATCAAGTGAAGGCCAAGGATGGCGCGGGGAATGTTTCCGAAGCAGCGAGACTGGATGTAAAAACCAAACGTTCTAGCAGTAACGGTGTATACATGCCGCATACGGGCGACAATACAGGAGACAACCCAGGAGACAACCCAGGAGACAATCCAGGCTGGCATATCGTGGATGAAGAAAGCTTGAACCCATCCGATCCAAACAGCCATTTCGTCCTTGTAGATGTCCCGTACGGGAAAGATCAGGTGCTGCTGCCGCATAAAGCGGCAGAGCTTATAGGAAGCAACCGTTTGTTGATCCAGAGCGGACAATTGACGGTAACTATACCTTCAGAAGTATTGGCTGAACTTCTGCAGCTCGTAAGCAGTGAGGAGCATGAAGATGCTCAGATCTCGTTCCTATTCGAGCAAGGCAACCGGCAGGACGCTGACGTAATGCTGCCAATTGGTCAAAACGGAACAACGATGAGAATAGCCGGTCAATTAGTGCATTTTGACCTCGGGATTATGGCGAAGGATGGCGTTACAAGGAGGCTGTCCCATTTCTCCGAACCGATAGAGGTAATCTTCAGCTACGATGAGGATGCGGACAAAAATTTGCTCGGTGTCTACTATTACAACGAAGAGTCAGGTGAATGGGAATATATCGGCGGGGATCTTAACGAGGAACATAACCGAATCGCTGTGAATCTAACTCACTTCAGCATGTACGCCGTGCTGGCATACGATAAGATTTTCGACGATGTTCCTGCAGACTACTGGGCGAGCCGGACGATTCGAACGCTTGCGGCCAAGCATGTGATCAGCGGGATTACAGATACAGAATTCGCGCCGCAGCAGGAGGTGAGCCGTGCAGAATTCACGGCCCTGCTGGTCCGTGCGCTGGGGCTAAAGGATGCAGCGGATTTGAATCAACAGCTGTTCAAGGACATCCCATCCGGAGCATGGTATGCCGTCGATGTAGCGGCTGCCTATGAAGCAGGTGTCATCAGCGGCAGATCGGAGGACGTCTTCTTGCCGAATGCGAACATCACGCGCGAGGAGATGGCAGCCATGCTCGTCAGGGCTTATGAAGCTGCCAGCGGGAAGCCAACAAGAGGCAGCGCGGCAGGTTATGATGATCAAGATGAAATCGCTGCATGGGCAAAAGGTTATGTGAACCGGGCGGCCGCAGCCGGGCTGATGACCGGGGCAGGCAATCATCGATTTTCACCGAAAGCATTCGCGACTCGAGCCGAAGCGGCACAGGCGATCTATAATCTGCTCACGCAATTGCAAGACTAGAGAGCAGATCATGAATCCATTAGAGGGAACCCGTCTTACAGCGGGTTCCTTCGCTATGAGTATAATCTAACGCGCACAGCATTCAAGAAGCCGCGGGTCTGTCGTAAAGACCCACTGTTAATATATGTCTCTATTTATCCGGACGGGATTTGTCCTGATACCACTTTCTTAGCAGATGGATATGAGCTGATGATAGCGGCTGTAGTCAGCCATATGCCACAATCCCCAACGAAAGGTTGCTTGCTTTTCATTTTCGTGACCGAAAGTGACAACTTGATCTTGACCCGCATTTTTATTTGAGCACATGTGTCCTTCAACAAGTATCACATCATCATAATTAGACATCAGCGTGTCCAATGACACCCCTTTGACCATCGGAAGCTTATGATTGGCATCGATCATGGGGCCATGTTGTGTGGTTTTCATAGTCCTTGCTAGTTTCAAAAGCAGCATCCTTACTTACAGCAACCGAACGGACCGAACGGGCAAGATAGGACACCCTTTACTCAACTTGAACCAATTGATCTTCTCCGATGTATTGATATTGAACTTTTTCGTTTTCGATATATACTTCAAACGTGCCAGTCTCTGGATCGAATCCAACACTGTCTGTAATACCGAGCGCTTTGTTAACTTGGACACTCATAATCTGACCATCCACCATTTTATAAATGACTTTTTCAGCGATGGTCCCCGAAGAGGTAACGACTTCATGGTTTCCGTCTTCGCCAAGGTCCGTAATAAACAGCCCGCCATACACCACTATAGGCATCTTCATATGATCGTCTGTGTTTGAGAAGATATAATTGACCATACAGTTTGCACCGCATAAGCCGCTGACGATATTCATTTCTTCCCCAAAAACTTGATCTTTCGCAGCGGAAATTTCAGGCAGATAGTGCTCCTCTCCGATCTCTCCCAACTCATGGATGGTATCTTCTTGGAGCTGTCCCAAGAATAATGCCGTCCCCTCGCTTTCTCTGGCGTATACAATGATGTTCTCGTGGAGACGAAGCTTTTCTGCTGATGGATCGGTTTTAATTTGTTTGACATGTACTTCAGCCTCTTTGGCAGCTGTATAGTCGAGAGTTACGCTTTGAGGAAGCTGTTTTTGTGATTTTTCGCGGTCAGTGGAATTTTGTTCCAGCAACTCCGTATCGCTCATGTGGGTAGGAGGATGGTTTAAGTCACTCACTTTCGAAGACGCATTGCCCCCGGAACAAGCCGTCATGATCATCATTATGGAAAGCAGCAGTGCGGATTGTATATATCGCATAAGGACTCTCTCCTTTTTGAAATCTAAAGCCCGTTTCATACAGGTCAGGCAGTATCAATATATAGACGAAGGGAGGAAGAAATTAGTTAGAGTTATTGTGGTTGACTCTTGTAGGATCAATTAGATAATAATAGAACCCTTTTACCAACTGAATATTCACATAATGTTCACTTACGACCGGATTCTTCTCATTGCTATAATTCATCTACTTGTGATGAAGAGAGGATGAAGGAAATGCCAACAACGAAGAAAGAGCAGCTTTATTTTGGTTTTATGATGTGTTTCAGGATGGTTACCGTGATGACAGTGTATAATTTGATCATTAATGGGTTGATGGGGGAAGTCTCGTTTACGAAAGTGCTGTTCCAATTTGTGATTGGATTCATGATCGCTTATGTACTGGAGCTATTTATTGTGGGGCCTGCGGCACGGAAAATTGCATTTTCAATGCCTTTCGCTAAATCGAGCAAAATAGGGATGGTGCTTTCGATGTCCATTTGCATGGTCGTAGGTATGGTTGTGATGATGTCGTTTTTCGGTTTAGGGACATCCTACTTTGCAGGCAATCTGGATTCGAATCAACTCGCGGTTACTTATTTGCATAACGTTATGATGAACTTTATTGCGGCGCTTCCGCTGCAGCTTTTGATTATGGGACCGATCGTTCGATATGTATTTAATCGATTTGTTAAAGAGTTGGGGTTCGTAAAGACGGTTTAATGGTCACGGTTATTATTATTGTTTAACTTAACAACTTAGATTAAGGACACAGGACATGCGTATCTTTCGTGAGATACAGCATGTCTTTTTTGTTTTCACGGGCGATTTTAAAAAGCAAGCATTGCGCATCCATCCGCTCAAGTGCTTTAATGGAACTGAGCACTTCATGAGAAAACAAAACAGTATTTTCGGTTTGGTTTTATAAGTCGGCGCATACTATATATTTTAGCAGCAAAAAGGGGCGAATGAGATGGGAACAGATATGATGACTGCGGCTGTATTGAACAAGCCGTTGGATATGGAACTCATGCAGGTACCTATACCGAATCCGAAGGAGGACGAAGCTCTAGTTCGAGTATACTGCATAGGCATTTGCGGCTCGGATGTTCATTATTACGAACACGGAAAAATTGGCCGCTATGTGGTTGAATCCCCACTTATTCTTGGACATGAGCTTGCGGGTGAAGTCGTTCAGGTGGGAAATCAAGTTAGTCATGTTGCGGTGGGTGATCGTGTGGCGGTAGAGCCGGGAGTGACTTGCGGGCGATGCGCTTACTGCAAATCCGGACGCTATAATCTGTGCCCTGACGTCGTCTTTATGGCGACACCGCCGGTGAATGGTGCTTGGGCGGAATACGTCACGATTCGCAGTGATTTCTTGTTCAAGCTGCCGGATGGCATGAGCTTCGAGCAGGGAGCGCTCTTGGAGCCGCTGTCCGTCGGGATGCATGCGATGAAGCGGGGGAGAGTCAGTCCGGCTGACCGCGTACTGGTCACGGGGCTCGGGCCGATCGGTTTATTGGCGGCGCAAGCCGCACAGCTGTACGGTGTAGGCGAAATCTACGGCAGCGACGTTGTTCCGTTTCGTCAGCAGCTGGCCAAGGAAATTGGCGTGAAAGGTGTTTTCGATCCGAGCAAGGAGAATGTGAAGGAGCGAATTGAGCAATTAACCGAGGGAGAAGGCGTTGACGTTATCGTGGAAACGTCAGGAAACGCTCGGGCCATCAGTGACGCAGTGACAACGGTGAAGCGAGGCGGCCGTATTGTATTCGTTGGACTCCCCGCCCAAGATGAAATTTCCATTCATATGAACCAGCTGATTGATGCAGAACTGGATGTGTATGGCGTATTCCGTTACGCCAACACGTATCCGGCAGCGATTCAGGCACTGCAGCAGGGAAAAGTCGATATCGAGCAGGTGATTACGCACCGATATCCGCTGTCTCGCATAAAGGAAGCCGTAGAGATGGCAAGAACGCAGAAAGATACGAGCATTAAAATTATGATTTATCCCCAAATGAAGGATTGAGTCTCTCTGGCAGTATTCGCAGGTACACGGGTTCTAGCAGTGAAATATCGTGTTATTTTATATTGATTTTGTTGGATGGCATTACTGCCATCCTATATTAATATAGAGGTATTAACGGATCTTGAGGTGATAGGATTGAAAAAGAAATTTCATTATACTCCACCGCAGAACGGTTATCCGGAGTGGAATAACAACCCCGAGATTTTTCAACTGAACCGGATGGAAGCGCATTCGACACTGATGCCGTATCGGACGCGGGAAGAAGCACTGGCGGGAAGACGTTATGCCTCGGATTACTTCAAAAGCTTGAACGGAACGTGGAAATTCAGCTTTGCCGAAAATCCGGAGCAGCGCATTCGCCATTTTTACGAAGCGGATTACGATTGCAGTTCTTGGGATGAAATCCCGGTTCCGTCGCATTGGCAGCTGCAGGGCTACGACTACCCCCAGTATACGAATGTGACCTATCCATGGACGGGAAAAGAGGACATTCAGCCGCCGTTCGCGCCTGTAAATTACAATCCCGTAGGCTCTTACGTTCGTACATTTGCGGTGCCTGATACTTGGCAGGGATTGCCTGTGTACATAAGCTTCCAGGGCGTAGAATCGGCCTTTTATGTATGGCTGAACGGGGAGCTCGTCGGATACAGTGAAGACACGTTTACGCCGGCAGAGTTCGATCTGACGCCGTATCTTCAAGAAGGTGAGAACAAGCTCGCGGTGGAGGTGTATCGATGGTGCGATGCAAGCTGGCTGGAGGATCAGGACTTTTGGCGGCTGAGCGGTATTTTTAGGGACGTTTATCTATATGCAACACCGAAAGCACACATTTATGATTTCTTCGCCGTTCCGCACCTGGATGAGAACTATGAGCATGCACAACTCGAAATAAAAGGGCTCGTCATGAATGCGCTTGGCTTGGAGCTTGGCAGTCTAACGGTAGGAGCCGCTCTCTATGATTCGAATCAAATCCCGGTCTGGGCCGCTCCCGTCGCGGTGACGGTGCCTATCGGTGGAGAAGAAAAGCTGGAATGGAGTTTAAAGGCGCCTGTGCGAAGTCCACAGAAATGGAGCGCAGAGTCGCCGGTACTTTATACGCTGGTGCTGGAGCTGAAGAACGAAGCGGGAGAATCGGAGGAATTTATCAGCTGCAGGGTTGGCTTCCGTTCCTTTGAGATCAAAGATAAGCAGATGATGATAAATGGCAAGCCGATCATGTTCAAGGGGGTAAACCGTCACGAGTTTCATCCAGAGCGGGGTAGAGCTGTCACTTATGAGGACATGGTACGGGATATCCAGCTCATGAAGCAGTATAACATGAATGCGGTTCGGACATCGCATTATCCGAATCATCCGCTTTGGTATGAATTATGTGACGAATACGGTCTATATGTGATCGACGAGACGAATTTAGAGACGCACGGTTCATGGACATATGGTCAGAAGGGACTCGGCGGGGCGATTCCGGGCAGCAATCCGCAGTGGACGGCGAACGTGCTGGATCGCTGCAATTCGATGTTTCAGCGCGATAAGAATCATCCGTCCATCGTCATCTGGTCGCTGGGCAATGAATCGTTCGGAGGAGACAATTTTCTCTACATGAAGCAATTTTTGAAGGAGCACGATCCTTCACGTATCGTGCATTACGAGGGTGTGTTTCATTATCGACCGTCGGAGGATGCCTCGGAAATTGAAAGCCAAATGTACTCCTCCGTGCAGCAGGTGGAGCATTACGCCAGGAATAACCCGCAGAAGCCGTTCATTCTGTGCGAGTACAGCCATGCGATGGGCAATTCGAACGGCAATCTGTTCAAGTATTGGGATCTGTTCTATCAATATGACGTCCTGCAGGGCGGATTTATATGGGATTGGATCGATCAATCAATCATCGCGTATACCGACGAAGGTCAGCCTTACTTTGCTTACGGAGGAGATTTCGGCGATACGCCGAATGACGGCAACTTCTGCGGCGACGGCATTATTTTTGCAGATCGTACCGTTTCTCCTAAAATTTTCGAAGTGCAAAAATGCTATCAAAATGTCTGGTTCGAGGCGGTCGATCTGGCCAAAGGCATCGTGAAGCTGACGAACCGTCATTTGTTTACGAATACGAACGCATACGATGTGTATTGGGAAGTGTGGAAGGAAGGCGCTGTTTTGCAGTCAGGAACGTTGATTGCAGATGTAGAGCCACTTCAGAGCGGGAAAATCGCGATTCCGTTTACACTGCCAGGGAAAGCAGATGCGCAAGGTGAATACCTGCTGAATGTGAGCCTGAGGTTGAAGCAGGATACGCTGTGGGCTGCTGCGGGATATGAAATCGCATGGGAGCAGTTCAAACTGCCCGTATCCGCTAAGCTTACCGTTCTTCAGTGTGCAAATATTCCACTGACGATAAATGAAAATGACGATCAAGTTACCGTTTCGGGCAGCGGGTTCCAAGCCATATTCGACTGCGGAACAGGCAGTCTAGCATCATATCAAGTACAAGGCACGGAGTGTCTGCAAGGACCTGTCGTACCGAACTTCTGGCGAGCAGTAACGGATAACGATCGAGGCAACAAACTGGATGTTCGCTGTGCAACGTGGCGGGAGGTCAGCTTGAATCGCCATCTATCGTCCGTTCACTTTCAGCAAGAAGTTGGCGGCACAAAGGCTTGTTTCCAGGCATTGTATTCGCTGGCAACTGAGCCTGCTGCATCCACCTGCCAATTGACATATACAGTGACTGGCGACGGTAAAGTGAATGTCCATATGGTGCTCGTCCCAGGTAACGGACTGCCGGAGCTTCCGGAAGTCGGAGTTCGATTCGACATGCCCGCAAGCTTCGAACAGCTCAACTGGTACGGCCGAGGTCCTCATGAGAACTATTGGGATCGGAAGACGGGAGCGAAGGTCGGCATCTATGAGGGTACGGTGGCTGAGCAGATGGTACCTTACTTGAAGCCGCAGGAATGCGGCAACAAAACTGATGTGCGTTGGGCGCAGATCACCAATCAGGATGGCATCGGACTTCGTATCAGCGGCCAACCGACGATCGAGATGAGTGCTTTGCCTTATTCACCGTTTGAACTCGAAGCTCATGATCATCCTTACAAGCTGCCAGCCAGCGGTAAAACGGCCGTACGTATCCATTACAAACAGATGGGCGTCGCCGGTGACGACAGCTGGAACGCGAGGACACATCCGGAGTTTACATTGTATGCGAACCGAACATACGAGTATTGTTTTGTTTTGGAAGGAACGAAATGAATGGGTAATTCATTTTGTAAGTAATAACAACAAGTGGAATCGAGTGTATAAAAAAATACGGCCTGCTCCAGTTTGAATGGAGCAGGCCGTATTCCGTATGATTTACGGCATCGGCGTAAAAAAGTTTTGAGTATAATAAACATCATAATTGCTGCCCTCTACGAAGACGACCCCGGTACCCAATTTCGCCGTTTCACCCAGCACATTTTCGCGATGGCCTGTTTTCGAATTCATCCAATCAGCATGGGCTTGCATAGCATCCACTTGGCCAGCGGCAATGTTTTCCGCGGCAAGCATATAGTCAATCCCGCCATTCTCCATGCGTTCGAAAGGATCAACGCCATCCGGATTCGTATGATCGAAAAAGCTGCGGACGCCCATATCCTTGCTGTGCTTCTTAGCAGTGGCGGCGGCTTGATCGTCCCATTCGAAAATTGGCAAATTCCGCTTGACTCTTTCTACATTGGCAAAATCGAATAGCTGCTTCTCATAGGCCGCTTCCACTTGAGTAGAGCTAGTTCCGTAGAAGCCTGACATTGCTTTTTCCGTTTGTTCCTTTACGATTTTAATGCCCATAATTTTTCCGTTTTCATGGATATCGTAATAGAACGTGATGAAGCTTCCGTCGATCAGGTATACACCGGCTTCATCTGATGAATGACTGAGCTGATAATACGTATTCTGCTTTAAGATTGAATCAAGCGGCTCTCCTAACAGAGCTTCAATCGTCGCTCTGGAGGTCCCTGCATGAATATCACCGGGTCCTTGCCAGTTTAGAGCATTCGTATAAAGGGCGACAACCGCACCATTTTGAATGCCGAACATCGCAAAATCAGAGAAGTGCTCGTTGTACACATACCAAGTAAACCCGTAATTGCTCGCATCCTTGCGGCTTGGAGGTCCCCAATGCTCCAGCAAATCCGAGGAGGAGTCGCCGATCGATATGCCTCCAATCCCGTATTCGTTGTCCTTTGGTTCGACCTTCGTATTTTCAGGAAGCGGTTGAAGCTGATTCATCCCCGCATCCAAAGTGTTTTTGATAAACTGGATCGCTTCTGCGCGAGATAAATAATCGGCCCCGAAGTAACCCTCTACAGTGGCTGATGTTTTTCCTTTGCTGTACCCCTGTTCCAAAATATATTCGACAGCGCTTGTCCCCGAAAGCTCCTCACCGTCGGCCCACGCGAGCATTTCTGCGACATATGTGCGTGTTATAGGCGAGTTACGGTCCTCTATCGTCTGCATTCCCTGAAGCGGATAATGCATCTCCGCGGCAAAAAGGTATGAACCATCAGCCCAATGACTGGCGCCGGGAGGGGTTTCTGCCTTTACCCCCATGGTGCGGTAGAGCAGCGTAATAAACTCAGCTTCTCCAATCAATGAGTTAGGTTTGAAAGAGCCGTCCAGGAAGCCGGAAGCAATATCGTTCTGCTTCGCCCAGTACAAAGTTTGTTCGGCCCAGTGCCCTTCCGTGTCGGTAAAGGCGCTTTCCGCATCTGCATCAGATACGGGTTGAAATGCTAGTAAATAGATGAGCAGTACGGCCATACACATTTTTAAGGTTTTCACGGTGTCATCTTCCTCTCTCAGACAAGTTGTTCATATACTTTTTGTACATCCATACGATCATGAAAGGAAACCTATGCAGACAACTTTATAATGGATATTTCGACCTTTAAGGAGAAAATCCTTCGTAGGAGAGGTCATCATTTTAACAGCACGACACCACTAGCGATGAATGATGAAATAAGTCGAACCCGTGTGACCCATAAAATTCAAAGAACCGATTTAACTAGAAAATCAAGCGTATTGGCTGGTACGAATGAACCGCCACTTTTTGCATACAAATGTTGTATAGCCCGTGAGAATTCGATAATATTAAATGTAAGAATGAAGAAGGGAGAATATATACTTTTTTCTTTTTTTGCAAAATATTGTAGATTCATAGATTGGCAGAATACGTATGCTTCACAGGAATCATAAATATCATTTTATAGAGAAGCGGTTGCAGGGAAATGGAGGCCAAGAACATGACGTCAAGTGGACAAATATTGGAGCAGATTGTTGATAACGTATCCAAATGCATTTTGGGGAAAAAAAATGAAATTGAGTTGATTATTACAGCGATGTTGGCGGAAGGCCACGTCCTGCTTGAAGATGTACCAGGGACTGGGAAAACCGTTTTAATCAAAGCGCTTTCAAAGTCGATTCAAGGTCAATTCAATAGAATTCAATGTAATCCGGATTTATTGCCAAGCGATGTGACAGGCGTCTCCATATACCATCCGAAAACGGAGAGCTTTGTGTTTAAAGTGGGTCCCGTGATGGCGAATATTTTGCTGGTCGACGAGATTAATAGAGCGACGACGAAGACGCAATCCGCCTTGCTGGAGGCAATGGAAGAAAGGCAGGTAAGTGTAGATGGAGAATGCCATCCGCTGCCCAACCCATTCCTTATGCTGGCTACGCAAAATTCGGTTGACTTTGAAGGGACTTATATGCTTCCTGAAGCTCAGCTGGATCGGTTTATGTTTAAGCTTAGTTTAGGTTACCCCGACGAAGATACAGAGCTGAGAATGGTTCAAAGTCAGAAAAAGGGCCATCCTCTGGATGAGCTGCAGCCTGTAACCGATATGGACACGATACTGCAGATTCAAAAGCAGGTATATGACGTACATATCGATGAAGCGGTAGTAGAGTATGGGGTGCAAATTACGAGAGCGACCCGCACCCATCCTTCCGTTCGTCTAGGAGCGAGCCCAAGAGCTACATTGTCCTTGATTCATGCTTCGAAGGCATTCGCTATTCTTCAAGGAAGAAGCTATGTGATTCCCGATGATTTGAAGCAGCTCGCTCCATCCGTACTGGCGCATCGATTAATTTTGCAGCCGGAGTCGCTGTATAACGGCATTAGTCAGGGGTCCATTATCCAATCTGTTATGGATCAGGTACGGGCGCCTGTACGAATGGAGAGATAAGATGACAGTATATAAAACAGGCGCTGTCGTAAGCGACAAATCCCGTCTGTCTATTGTAGTCATCGTTTGGCTGAGCAGCTTTCTCTTCGTATTATTTCAAGGCGGAAAACTTGCTTTCATGCTGTTTTTGATTGCAACGATTTTGTCTATTTATATCTTAATGGGACGCTGGAGCGGGATTCGCAGCGCGCAGTGCACACGCAGATTGCTGTTGAATGATAAAGACCAAGTCATCCATGCCGGACAGTCCATGCAGGTTGAAGTAGATATTCATATTCCCGGAATGTGGCCCTTGCTTTATGTATTAGTGAAGGATCAACTACGGGCAAATAACGGAGACCGATTTGTTTTCGATTCTACAGTCGTGCCGAATTTCAAAAGAAAAGGAACGCTGAGGTATACGACTCCTCCATTAAGAAGAGGTGTTTATCATTTTGAAGAGACGATCTGCTCCACAGAGGATATTTTTGGATTTCTAGAGCATCAGTCCGCCACGAGAACGGAACAGACGTTCAAAGTGATGCCGAGAACAGTCACGATTGCAAATTGGGAGGCCCAGGACAGGGCTGCCCGAGGCATTCATCATCAAGCGGCATCGACGCAGATGCTGCGGGAAACGACTCAGTTCGACGGTGTTCGCGACTATGTCTATGGAGATCGTCTCTCCAGAATACACTGGGGGGCATCTGCCAAGACAGGCAACTGGAAATCGAAGGAATACGAGAAAGAAGCCATGCCAAGGCTGCTCTTAGTTCTCGATCACAGCAAGGCATCTTATACGAAGGGTGAAATATTCGAAACGGCGGTCTCCACTGCAGCATCGATATTGAAATACGCCTGGAGTAAAGGCATTGATCACAGCCTCTATGTTCATGGACTAAAGCACAAGCCTCACTATATGCCGAAGTTTGGCAGAGGACGGGAGCACTATTCCGCGATGATGGATCAGCTCGTCGACATTCAACCGACAAATGCTGCTTTATTCACCCAAACGATGACGGAATTGCCGGAAATCCTGCTGCACAATTCAATGGTTGTGATCGTAACGGAAAGATCTGATGAACAATTAGCTGATGCATGCCGATTGCTGCGGCTTAAGTCTGCCGCAGTGTGCAGTATCGCAGTAGGTGAAAAAGATTCGAACGTTTCTCAAAAGGGACAGACTGCATCTCAGCCAGGTCTGAATCAAGAGTTTATCGCATACCGGATTGATAGTTTGGAGCAATTGCCCTATGTGTTAGGAGGGCGTTAATGAGATGAATTGGCTTATTTCCTATCTAAAAAAAGACTGGCATCGGAAAGTGGCATCACTGCTTTGGTTTGTTATTTTAATGCAGTATGCCGTATTGCTCGCAGATGTAACCTACAGCGGTGTTTATTATTTATTGACCGAAACCATCTGGGTCATCTATGGCACCTTAATATTATGCACTGCCGTTCAAGTGCTGGCCGGAGGCGGCGGATTTTTGCGTGGAGCGGTGCAAGGGACACTCATCATCCTTGGGTTGGCATTGTATGTCCGGTTTTTGGACTACGATGTATACTCGCGATTAACGTATGGCGCAGTGGATATCGGTGAGGAGAGGTATGTTCTTTTCTGGACCTTTCTTCCTTATGCTATTGGGGCCTGGCTGCTTTATCAGGCCGTTCTGATTTGGGGGACCAGCAAGAAAAAGGTACTCTTCGCGCTGCTCATCAGCATTCTGATCTTTAGTGTCACGGATTCATACAGTCATCTGTATTTATGGGATCAGGTTGGTCTTATTCTGATAGCGGGCTTGCTGCTTGTGATTTTGTTTCATTTCAAACAATTCAGCGAAAAACACCCGAATGGTTGGCGTGATTTGATAGAATATCCGCTTTCGCTTATTGCTCGTATAGGCGTTCTGCTGCTTGTGGTTGCGGCGATCGTTTATTTTACTCCTTCGATTAGACCGACGCTCATGGACCCGTATACCGCGATACAACAATTGCGTGGTATTGAAGTCGTTAAGAGCGGCAAAGGATTCGGCGTTATTGAAGCGGTCGGCGGAGAGAAGAACTACAGGTCCGGTTATTCTCGAGACGACAGCGAGCTGGGAGGCGGTTTCGAATTTGATTATACACCGGTTTTCCAAGTGACGACCGATGAGAAAAGCTACCTGCGCGGGGAGACGAGGTCACTTTATACGGGCAAAGGCTGGGAACTGACCGACAGTGACAGGCATGTATCCCTGCGCGGTTCGCTTTCGGGCCAGGAGCTGCCTGCAGAAGAAGGTATTGACGTCTCCCAAAGGGAAACGATGCAGGTGGAGCAGACGGTTACGGTGCTGACGGACGATGAGACTTATCCGGTTCTATTCGGAGCTTATCCGATGACACGAATCGACATGATCAATCAGGAACCTTCAGGAATGGAGAACTTGTCGATTTCCAGAAAGGATGGCTCGATTCTTTGGACACCTTTGAATGACGAACAGTCTTATCCTGAGACCTATTCGATTGTATCCGAAATACCAGTCATCGATGTCGCTCGCATCCAGCAGGCACCGCTCACTTATAGCAGGCTAAATCAAATGGATGAATATTTGCAGGTGCCGGAATCGCTGCCGGATCGAGTTAGGGAGCTTGCGGCACAATTGACCGAGATGGAAAGCTCCCCTTATGAAAAAGTGAAAATTCTTGAAGCATATTTACAAAATAATTTCACCTATACGAATGAACCGGATTTAAGCAAAGCAGAGAGTGGAGACTTTGTTGACGCCTTTTTGTTTGAACTGCAGGAAGGCTATTGTGACTATTACTCTACCGCACTCGCTATCATGACAAGGACTCTCGGAATTCCTTCTCGATGGGTTAAGGGTTACACATCCGGCCATCTGCAGCAGATGGATCCATATATGAGCATTCCAGAGGAATATATGGTGAACAGTCAAGACACCTCAGGAACTTATACCGTGCTGAATTCGGACGCACATTCATGGGTGGAGGTTTATTTTGAAGGATTCGGTTGGATTCCTTTCGAGCCGACATCGCAGTTCTCTCTGCCGGTTGTTTATAAGGAAGCTGAGAGCGCACTTCCAGAAACCGTCACACCGGAATTGAACCCGCAGCAGGAGTCCGCTGCGAAGGATGCGAATACGAAAGAAGGCAGCACAAATCTATCGATCTATATTAGTTCAGGATTTGTTGTGCTTGCGCTTATACTGGCTGCATTTTTCTGGCGTGCACGCAGAAAAGGCTTTGTTTTCCGACGCTTCGCTTCTGGAAAAGAGCTTGCTAAGGAAACGGACTACAACCGATTGCTCATCTCCGAGTTTGAGAAATGGATTCGATTTGTTCATAAATACGGTTGGAGCTATGAAGAACAGCGTACCGCAAGAGAATTGTCCGTTCTATGGATTGAGCATCGCAGAGATTTAGAGCAGGACATTCAAGATCTCGTGTACTGGTTTGAAAAGGCGAAGTATTCTGGTAATATGCTAAGCGCTCAGGAATGGGAACAGGCAAGGAAAGTGATCGACAAGCTGAAGCAAGCGCTAAAGCCGCCTAAAGCCTCGTAAGAAAGCGGATTTGACAGGCTGTTGAATGTATGGATCGGATGCCTTATCCGAGAATTGCGTTCAGCAGCCTTTGATCTGTTTATCTAGGTGAACAGCACGAAACGGCGCTTTGCAACAAAAAGGACATATATGGTATAGTTTGTCGTATGAAACAGTTGAGGTGACACGGTTTGATCAGAAAATTCATACCTTCCTTGAAGGTTCAAACCGTATTTGATATCCCGATGGAAGAACTGTTCCGTCAGGGCTACAAAGCGGTAATTACAGATTTGGACAACACCTTGGTAGGAGCAAAAGATCCTTTAGCGACGCCGAAGCTGTTGTCTTGGTTGAAAGAGCTGGAATCGGCTGAATTTAAGGTGCTGATCGTTTCCAACAATAACGAAACGAGGGTTGCTACGTTCGCGAATCCGCTGGGTCTGCCTTTTATTCACAGTGCGCGCAAGCCAAGACTCTCTGCGTTCCGCCATGCCTTGAGCATCCTGGGATCTTCTCCGAAGGAGACCATTATGATTGGAGACCAGCTGATGACCGATGTGTTCGGCGGCAACCGGATGGGACTTTACACGGTTTTGGTTGATCCTGTATCGATGGCAGATGAAGGGTTTGGCACCAGAATCAACCGCAGGTTAGAAAAGTTCGTCCGGGCCAGATTAAGAAAAAAAGGCTTGCATTGGGAGGAAAAGCAATGAGCTTGGAACAAAAGGAATCTTGCAGCGGCTGCGGAGTGAAGCTTCAGGCCACGGATTCAAAGCAGCTGGGGTATATTCCTCCTCAGTCATTAGAGAAAGGAAACTCCATCTGCCAAAGGTGTTATCGGATAAAGCATTATAATGAGGCATCTGAAGCCGTTTTGGATGAAAATGATTTTTTGCGAATCTTAAATCGAATTGGCGGGACAGAAAGCCTTGTCGTCAATATTGTAGATTTGTTTGATTTTGAAGGCAGCTTTGTACAAGGTCTGCATCGATTTGTTGGAGGTAACCCGGTCATCCTGGCATTAAATAAGTTCGATCTGCTGCCTAAGGTAACGAATCCGAACAAGCTGGTCAATTGGGTTCAGCAGCAAGCGAAAGCGAACGGCGTCAAGGTGGCTGAAGTGATCATTCTTAGCGCGAAAAAAAATATAGGCTTTGACCGTTTAGTATCCGCAATCGAGCATTATAGAGACGGGCACGATGTGTACGTCGTCGGAGCGACGAATGTAGGGAAATCATCGGTCATTAATCGGATCATCCGCGATTACAGCGAAATGGAAGAGGAATTGACAATCTCTCAATTTCCGGGAACGACGTTGGATATCATCAAGATTCCGCTTGATGATGGAAATTATTTGATCGATACGCCTGGAGTGGTCTATCACTACCGGTTAACGGAAATGGTGCGTAAAAAGGAGCTGCAGGCGCTGCTGCCGCAAAAGCCGATTAAGCCTGCGGTTTATCAATTGAACGAGGAACAGACCCTATTCTTCGGCAGCTATGCACGCTTTGATTTTGTTCGCGGTCCTAGACAATCCTTCACATGCTATGTGGCGAATTCCATCCCGATTCATCGAACCAAGCTGCAAAGAGCGGATGAATTATATGACATGCATAAAGGGGAAATGCTGGCGCCTCCGGATAAGGAAGGGGTAGAAGCACTGCCTCCGCTCAGCAGGCAATCGATCAAAATTCCGAAGGGGAAGTTCAGCGATATTTCGATTTCCGGCTTGGGCTGGATTAAGGTGAACAGTACGGAAGGAGCGGAAATCGACGTCTATGTACCTAAGGGCGTAAAAGTGTCAATCCGCGATTCCATTATTTAGGGATCCTGTTCAGCCAACCCGATTTAGAACAGGTACGGGAGAGGAAGAAACATCTCATGAGCACATTTACGATTCATAGTGAGACGAAGCTGTTCGGTGTATTTGGGGATCCGATCAAGCATTCCAAATCTCCGATTATGCTGAACCGAGCTTTTAGGGAAACAGGCTACGACGGGGTATATACGGCGCTTCATGTCAAGGCTGATAAGCTGGGAGACGCTGTAGCGGGCATTCGTGCGATGAACTTTAAAGGCGCGAATGTAACAATCCCTCATAAAGTCGAAGTGATGCAGTATTTGGATGAGATCGATGATGCTGCCCGTTTTATCGGCGCGGTGAATACGATCGTTAACGATAACGGTGTTTGGAAAGGCTATAATACAGACGGGATCGGATATGTTCGCTCTTTAAAAGAAGAAACGGGTATCCAGCTCTCAGGGAAACAAATTGTTGTACTGGGTGCGGGAGGTGCGGCACGAGGCGTATTATATGCTTTGGCTCAGGAGAAGCCTGCACGCATCGTAATCGCCAACAGAACGCCATCTAAGGCAGCGGAGCTTGCAGAGCATCTGCAGGCTTTTGCAGAAGTGGAGGCAGTCCAGATGGATGAACTGCCTCATATCCTGAAGCAGGCAGATCTTCTGATTAATCATACACCGGTTGGGATGCACCCGAATGTGGAGGACATTCCGATCGATCCGGACCTGCTTACACCAAGCATGATCGTAAGTGATTTGATTTATAATCCATTGAAAACGAAGCTTCTGCAAGAGGCTGAGAAGCGAGGATGCACCACACACGGCGGTCTTGGCATGTTTATTTATCAGGGCGCTTATGCGTTCGAATATTGGACTGGACTCCCGGCGCCGATTAAAGCGATGAGGGAAACCGTATTGGAATCCCTTCAATCATCATGAATAGAATAGAGGTAACCGCATGCTGACAGGAAAACAAAAGAGACATCTGCGTTCACTAGCCCATCATTTAGACCCTATTTTTCAAGTGGGTAAAGGCGGAGTGAATGATCAATTGATCATTCATATTCAAGAAGCTTTGGAAAGAAGAGAGCTGATCAAGGTTTCTATTCTGAACAACTGTTTTGACGATCGGTATGAAATCGCCGATGAATTGGCATCGGGTGCCGGCGCAGAGCTTGTTCAGGTCATTGGCAAGGTCATCATTTTATATAAAGAATCCAAGGAACATAAAACGATTGAACTGCCGTAAGGGAGCGGATACACATTGAATGTGGGGATTATGGGAGGGACGTTTGATCCGGTGCATTTGGGCCATCTGATTGCCGCGGAGCAGGCCCGCTTGGAGGTTGGATTGGATGAGGTATGGTTTTTGCCTTCCAACCTGCCTCCGCATAAACAGCATTCACCCCTTGTTCAAGCTGAGCAGCGATGTCATATGGTAGAGCTCGCCATTGAGAATCACCCCGCCTTCAAGCTTGAACCGATGGAACTAGAGAGAGAGGGGAAATCCTATACGGTAGATACCGCAAAGGAGCTCTTTCAGCGGTTTCCAGAGCACCAGTTTCACTTTATTATCGGTGCGGACATGGTGAACGATCTCCCCCATTGGTTTAAGGTCGAAGAAATTGTGAAATATATGTCCTTTATCGGATTAGAGAGGGCAGGACACACCATGAACCTCCAAGCACTACCCGATTGGCTGCAGCCATACATTCGCACCGCGCCTATGCCTTTCATTGAGATATCCTCGACCGATATTAGGGAGAGGCTGCAAAGCGGAAAAAGTATTCGGTATCTCGTTCCGGATGCAGTATATGATTATATAGAGGAGAATGGATGGTATGGCACATAAAGAATGGATCATGAATTCGGTGCGAGAGCAGATGCCGGAAAAAAGGTGGAGGCATACCGAAGGAGTCATTCAAAGCGCGATCCAGCTTGCGAAGCAGTATGGCTCTGATCCGTCCAAAGCCGAGCTCGCTGCGATCCTGCATGATGTCGCAAAATATTGGCCCGTAGAACGGCAGAGAGAAGTGTTGATTGAATCGGGCTATGCCGAGGATCTCCTTGCATACGACAAGCCACTATGGCACGGTCCCGTCGGCGCCTACGTGGCGCAAAAAGAATATGGTATTGCGGATCAAGACATATTAAATGCAATTCGTTATCATACGTCGGGTCGCGTTGGAATGAGCCTGCTGGAAAAAGTGATCTGCCTTGCCGATTATATTGAACCAGGACGAGATTTTCCGGGGGTCGAGGACATTCGCCGGCTGTCGGCAAGCAGCTTGGAGGAAGCGCTGGTGGAAGGACTTGATGGTACCATTCGATTTTTATTGGAACAGAAACAGATCGTATATCCGATGACGATCTTAGCAAGAAACGCACTGTTGAAAGAAGCAAAAGAAACGAAACATAAATAAATCTTTTCAATGAATAAAGGAGGAAATGCAGCGTACATGAAATCAGATCAATTAATGCAAAAAGTCGTAAAGGCGATTGAGGACAAAAAAGGCCATAACATCGTGACGTTGAATTTACAGGGAATCTCATTAATTGCCGATTATTTCGTGATTTGTCACGGGAACTCCGACACGCAAGTTCAAGCGATTACGAATGAAATTAAGAAAACAGCTGATGCCGAAGGAGTTACGGTAAGAGGGGTTGAAGGTATGGATACCGCTAGATGGGTGCTCGTTGATCTCGGAGATGTCGTTGTCCATGTATTCCATCGCGAAGATCGCGAATACTATAATATCGAGCGTCTTTGGTCGGATGCTAAAGTTGTGGAAACGGTATGAGCTTGCAGGCTGGACAGTATAAAACGCTGAAAGTGAACCGGGAAAAATCGCCTTACGGATATTTTCTCGGAGATGGAGAGCATGAGGTGCTCCTTCATTACTCCGAGATTGAGGGATCCATCGAGATGGGTCAGGAACTTAAGGTGTTCCTGTTCCACGACAGTGAAGACCGGCTCGCCGCGACGATGCGCGAGCCTTTGTTAACGTTGGGAGAGACTGGGCTTCTCACCGTGGTTGATATCCATCCGCGTTTTGGCTGTTATCTGGAAATGGGTCTCAGCAGGCATTTGCTGCTTCCCTACAAACAGCTGCCGGAGGAGCCGGAATACCGCCCTATGACAGGCGATGAAGTATTTGTCACGCTTAGTACTGATAAGCAGGGAAGGATGATCGGCAAGCTGGCCGGTGAGCAGGAGCTTTCTCGTCTAACCTTCCGTGCACCGGATCTATGGAAGAATCAATGGCTGCCGGCCATCGTATATAACACATTGAAAATGGGTTCCTTCGTGCTGGTGGAAGGAGGAAAAATCGGTTTTGGCGCGTTAGGGTTCATCCACGAATCGGAGCGCACAAAACCGCTGCGGATTGGAGAGAAGCTGGAAGTAAGAATTACCTTCGTGCGAGAGGACGGCCGGGTTAACTGTTCCATGAGGCAGCGGAAGGAAAAGAGCCGGGATGAGGATTCAGATCGGTTGTATGAATTTCTGAAAGCTCGTCCTAATGGGGCCATGCCGTACTCCGATGAAACGCCTGCCGAAATTATTAAAGAGCGGTTTCAAATGAGTAAAGGCGCATTCAAGCGCGCGCTCGGCAAGCTGATGAAGGAAGGAAAGGTTGTGCAGAAGGGCAGCTGGACGCATCTGGCTGAAAACGAAGAAGCGGAAGTGAAGCAGTGATGGCATATGAACAATTCGCATACGTATATGACCGATTAATGGAAGATATGCCTTACCGCAAATGGCTGGAGTATGCTCAAGGGGTATGGAACCGGTTGGGTCATATCCAAACGGTTGCGGATTTAGGATGCGGCACCGGAAATGTAGCCATTCCATTAGGAGAGGCAGGTTACCGGGTGTTCGGTGTAGACTACTCTGAGGATATGCTGGCCGTTGCGAATGAAAAGTGGATGTCCGCCGCATCTTCCAGCTCTAAGCTTCACCTTCAGTGGTTGTGTCAGGACATGAGGGAGCTGAGTCTGCCAGAGCCTGTTGACAGCGTGATCTCATTTTGTGACAGCATGAATTACCTGCTGGAAGAAGATGATTTGCTTCAGGTATTCCGCCGCGTCCATGATAGTCTGCGGATTGGTGGCTGTTTTCTGTTCGACATGCATGCTCCTCGACAACTGCAGCTGTATGGAGAATGCCAGCCCTTCGTATACAATGAGGACGACGTTGCGTATATATGGCTGTGCGAATATGATGAGGAACTGCACCAAGTGGATCACGATCTCACCTTTTTCATTCAGCGGGAAGGAAGCACTTGTTTTGAAAGAGTGGAGGAATTTCATACACAGCGGGCCTATCCTTATCCGGTAATCATCTCTTTGCTGCAGCAAGCCGGTTTCCATGACATTGGCTGTTCGTCGGATTTTACGACCCGGCCTCCGCATGAGGCGACCTCCCGCTATTTTTTTGCAGCCTTAAAATAGAGTGGTCCTACGCTTGACAGGGTATCCAATGATTACATATAATCATAGCAAACCAGATGCTAGCAGCATCTTCACAGTCATCCCGATCTAGAACTGCAGCACTCACATATATATGGCTTGGAAGAGGAGTAGTAATTCCAATTTCGTCTTTCAGAGAGCCGGCGGATGGTGCGAGCCGGCAGCGAATAAGAATGAACTTGCCTTGGAGCCTTGAACGACTCGCCCCTTTCTGCGAGAGTTCCGTTTACCCCGCGTTAAGGGTCTAAAGTGAGCGATCTGTTGATTGAAAACAGCGCTAATTAGGGTGGTACCACGGGAATATACTCTCGTCCCTAGCATTGGCTATGGATGGGAGTTTTTTTATTGTAATTTGACTTGTGAATCAATATGAAGGGGGACCTCGGAATGTCTCAGGAGCAAGGGTACAATCCATTAGTGATCGAGCCGAAATGGCAGTCCTATTGGGATCAAAACAAGACATTTAAGACAGAAGAAGATCCGAATAAACCAAAATTTTATGCATTGGATATGTTTCCATATCCTTCCGGTGCCGGGCTGCACGTCGGCCATCCAGAAGGCTACACGGCGACGGATATTGTATCCCGTTTCAAGAGAATGAAAGGATACAACGTCCTGCATCCGATGGGATGGGACGCATTCGGTCTTCCTGCGGAGCAGCACGCGCTGGATACTGGAGAGCATCCTCGCGATATTACCGTAAAGAACATTAACAATTTCCGCAGACAAATTAAATCGCTCGGTTTCTCTTATGATTGGGATCGTGAAATCAGCACAACAGATCCGCAGTATTATAAATGGACACAGTGGATTTTCCTGCAGCTTTATAAGCGGGGCTTGGCCTATGTGGCAGAAATTCCGGTCAATTGGTGCCCGGCACTTGGTACTGTGCTGGCTAACGAGGAAGTCATTGATGGGAAGAGCGAGCGCGGCGGTCATCCGGTCATTCGCAAGCCGATGCGTCAATGGGTACTGAAGATTACCGAATACGCAGAGCGTCTGTTGGAGGATTTGGAAGAGCTGGATTGGTCGGAAAGCATCAAAGACATGCAGCGCAATTGGATCGGCAAATCGACCGGTGCGGAAGTCGAATTTCGTGTGGAAGGACATGAGCCGCTCAAGGTGTTTACGACACGTCCGGACACCTTATTTGGCGCAACCTACTGCGTACTGGCGCCAGAGCATCCGCTCGTTGATCTGATTACGACAGAAGAGCAGAAGGAAACCGTTAAACAGTATCAGGAGCAGGCTGCACACAAGAGCGATCTGGAAAGAACAGAGCTCTCAAAAGAGAAGACGGGCGTGTTTACTGGAGCGTATGCCGTCAATCCTGTGAATGGAAGCAACGTTCCGATCTGGATCTCTGATTATGTGCTGGCTAGTTACGGTACAGGGGCCATCATGGCAGTTCCTGGACACGATCAAAGGGACTGGGAATTTGCACGTAAATTCGATTTGCCTATTATTGAGGTGGTCAGCGGGGGCGACTTGGAGAAAGAAGCTTTTGCTGGGGACGGTCCGCATGTGAACAGCGATTTTCTGAATGGCCTTCACAATGATGAAGCGATCCAAAAAATGATCAGCTGGCTGGAGGAAAAAGGATTAGGTCAAGGCAAGGTGACCTATCGACTTAGAGACTGGCTGTTCAGTCGTCAGCGTTATTGGGGCGAACCGATTCCGATTCTCCATCTGGAGGATGGAACGATGAAGCCGGTGCCGGAGGATCAGCTGCCGGTGCTTCTTCCGGATGTAGACCAAATCAAGCCATCTGGTACTGGGGAATCCCCACTTGCCAATGTAACCGATTGGGTCAATACAGTGGATCCTGAAACAGGCCAGCCGGCTCGCCGGGAGACAAACACGATGCCGCAGTGGGCAGGAAGCTGCTGGTATTATCTGAGATATATTGATCCGCACAATGATCAAGAGCTGTGCTCCAAGGAGAAGCAGGAGCAGTGGCTTCCTGTCGATCTTTATATCGGTGGTGCGGAGCATGCTGTGCTGCACCTGCTTTATGCACGCTTCTGGCACAAGGTCCTGTATGACCTAGGCGTTGTTTCGACGAAAGAGCCTTTCCACAAGCTAGTTAACCAAGGGATGATTTTGGGTACGAACAATGAGAAAATGAGCAAATCTCGCGGCAACGTCATCAACCCGGATGATATTGTGCAAACCTTTGGCGCGGATACGCTGCGCATGTATGAGATGTTCATGGGACCTCTGGAAGCAACCAAGCCTTGGAATACGAATGGCGTGGAAGGTACGTACCGTTTCTTGAATCGAATCTGGAGATTGTTCATCAATGAATCTGGTGAATTGAATGAGAAAATTCAGGATACGGAAGGCAGCGCGGAATTCCAGCGAACTTGGCATAAAACCGTGAAGAAAGTAAGTGAGGATCTGGAGGGGCTCCGATTTAATACGGCAATCAGCCAGCTGATGATCTTCGTCAATGAAGCGTATAAAGCGGACGTGCTTCCAAGAAAAGCGATGGAGAACTTCGTTCAGATGTTATCTCCGCTGGCGCCGCATATTGCAGAGGAGCTGTGGGCGCGTTTAGGCTACAGTGAATCGATCACATATGTTCCTTGGCCAGATTATGATGAGAAGCTGACCGTAGAAGATGAAATTGAGATTGTCGTTCAGGTGAACGGAAAAATTGTTGAGCGCATGAGTATTGCATCCGATACCGAACCAAAACAGATGGAAGAGCTGGCGCTAAATCATGACAAGGTGAAGGCGGCTATCCAAGGTAAATCGGTACGCAAGGTCATCGCCGTCAAGGGCAAGCTTGTAAATATTGTTGCCAACTAAGGTTGGCTGGTTAAGCATATACGGTTGAACCAAGAAGCGATGGCATCGCTCCAAAGTTAGTGGCTAATCTACTTTGGTGCCGACCATCGCTTCTACTTTTTCCAGATCTTCATTGTATTTCGTATGCGTCGTATGGATGAGCTGATTGAACACGCCATCCAATTGCAGCGACATATATCGTATACCTTCAGCGGTAATGCCTCCAGGTACAGAAACCTTCTGAATGAGCGTCTCTGGTGTAAAGTTTCCGCTGGTTAACAGTTTTCCAGTGCCGAGCAGCATTTCGGAGGCGAGCTTGGTAGCATGTTCTTTCGAAATACCTGTCACATCTACAGCAGCCTGAACGAATTGAAGCAGGAAATAAGAAATAAACGCAGGTCCGCAGCTGGATATATCGGATGTGACCCGTGTATACTCTTCTTGAATTTCGATGGGCGTACTGATGGCAGAGAATAGTTGATGCACGTAAGTTCGATCGTCAGGTTCCATCCGTTCCCCAAAAATGCAGAGCGAAGCGCCGCTGCAGGCGAAGTTCGTTACACTAGGGATGACTTTCGCGATCTTACAAGGGGTCTGGTATTCCAAATGCTTGATGAGTACAGGGCTGGTGATACTGACGATAATGTGCTCTTTGGTTAAACTGCAGGACATTTGCTCCAATACATTTTTATACTCGAGCGGTTTTACGCAAATCATGATCAAGTCACTGCCTGCCGCCAGTTGTTGGCAATTTTCGGCGATGTGGATTCCAGGATACTTTATCTGCAGCAGTTCAGCCTTTTCTTTGCTCCGGTTATGGATGTTGATGTTCTCTTGCTTGATGGCACCGGTCTTAATAAAGGATTCAATAAGAATCGTTCCCATACTGCCTGTGCCTATAAAACCGATATTCAAGAGGATCCCTCCTTATGTTAAAAATAACCAACCGGTTTTGTTACCCTATGAATATTCGCAGAATGTGAAAATATGACAGCGAACTTCATGAGATCAGCGAAATGATGTCGGATTTTTTCTTGAAAAGTGGAAGGAGCGATATGTATGTATAACAGATGGAACAGCCGCATCCTCGTATGGATCGTGATGTGTTTGTTTGCGGCTGTACTATTGGCTATGATGATGTGGCCGAGCGGTACTTCTATGGAAGCAGGTGATCTGCCGATCAATTCCCAGCTAGAGGATGTGCTGCAGCCGGAGGAGGACGGCGGAACGGAACAAGAATCAGATCAAGGGACTGCTGGCAGTTCCGCACCGGCCGAGAACAAGGCGAAATCGGATCTGCCGGACGAACAGGATGCTGGAAATGGAAAAATAAAAATAAATGAGGCAGGTATTGCTGAGTTGGATCTTTTGCCGGGGATCGGTCCGAGCAAAGCGCAAGCGATCATTGATTACAGAAATGAACATGGTCCTTTCAAAGCCGCGGAGGATCTGCTGCAGATTAAAGGGATCGGGGAGAAAACACTGGCTAAGTTCAAGGACATGCTGGAATTCGATTAAAATGAGCTCATCAAAACAAAACTCACTTTTCAAGATTGGAAATGTATGAGAGAATATTGAAGATTGGACATGTATTACCGTAGAACACTAGAGATGAGAGGAGAATATAACATATGGCAGAAGAAAGAAAATTAGGGTTGGAAACGCTTGCGGTACATGCGGGACAGGAAATTGATCCGACAACGATGTCGAGAGCCGTACCGATCTATCAGACAACATCCTATGGGTTCAAGGACACGGATCATGCTGCAGATTTGTTCTCGCTGAAAGAAATGGGCAACATCTATTCCCGTTTGATGAATCCGACGAATGATGTGTTTGAGAAAAGAATTGCCGCGATGGAAGGCGGGGTGGCTGCGCTCGCAACTGCTTCCGGCCAAGCTGCGATTACGTTCTCTATCTTAAATATTGCCGGAGCGGGTGACGAAATTGTTTCCTCCTCCAGTCTTTACGGCGGTACATACAATTTGTTCGCGAATACACTGTCGAAGCTGGGGATCACAGTGAAATTTGTCGATGGTTCAGATCCTGAGCAATTCAGACAAGCGATTACAGATAAGACGAAAGCGCTTTATGCCGAATCGATCGGAAACCCGAAAGGGGACATTTTAGATATTGAAAAGGTTGCCGGCATCGCTCATGAGAACGGTATCCCGCTGATCGTAGATAACACCGTTCCAAGCCCGTACCTGCTTAGACCGATTGAGCACGGAGCAGATATTGTCGTTCATTCCGCTACGAAATTTATTGGCGGACATGGCACCTCAATTGGCGGCGTGATCGTAGACGGCGGCAACTTTGATTGGAAGTCGAGCGGCAAATTCCCAGGCCTGACGGAGCCGGATCCGAGCTACCATGGCGTCGTCTATGCAGATGCTGTAGGTCCTGTTGCTTATATCATCAAGGCTCGTGTCCAGCTGATGCGGGACATTGGCGCACCGCTGTCCCCATTCAACTCGTTCCAGCTGCTGCAGGGTGTAGAGACGCTCCATCTGCGCATGGATCGCCACAGTGAGAACGCGCTGAAGGTTGCGGAGTATTTGAAGAAGCATGAGGCGATTGAATCGGTTAGCTATGCAGGTCTTCCTTCCCATCCATCTTACGAGCTGGCTCAGAAATATATGCCGAAAGGACAAGGCGCCATTCTGACCTTTGAAATTAAAGGCGGCGTGGAAGCAGGGAAGAAGCTGATCAACTCTGTCAAATTGTTCTCTCATCTGGCCAATATTGGGGATTCGAAGTCGCTGATTATTCATCCAGCGAGCACGACACATTCCCAATTGGAAGGCGAAGAGCTCGCCTCTACAGGTGTAACGCCAGGTATGGTAAGATTGTCAGTAGGCACGGAATCGATCGAAGATATCATTCACGATCTAGAGCAGGCGATTCAAGCGAGCCAATCTTAAAATACACTGGAAGGAATTGACCTAATGAGCACGTCAGTCAGAAAAGATTGGGATACTTATTTTATGGATATTGCGTATATGGCTTCCACTCGTTCCCAATGCAGCCGCCGAAGAGTGGGGACGGTACTTGTGCAGGGCAAGAAGCTGCTCGGTACCGCCTATAATGGCGCTCCGTCAGGTGTACCGGATTGTTCTGAAGCGGGATGTATGATCGTAGAGGAATATGAAGTGAAGCTGGTGGATGGAAAAGAAGAAATGGTCAAGAAGCAGCGCTGTGTGCGCACGATTCACGCGGAGCAAAATCTGCTGCTGTTTACCGATCGAAGTGACCGGGTAGGGTCTACAGTATATGTAACGGATCAGCCCTGCTGGACTTGCGCTAACATGCTGGCCAACAGCGGTATTGTGGAAATTGTATATCATAGGCCATATCCGAAGGACAGCGATAAAGTGACCGAAATGATGAAGCAAAAAGGGATCTTGTTTCGGAGGCTGGAGAGCTATGAAATTCCGGCTGGTATCGTAGAAGATATTACCCATTAATCACACTTATGAACTGGAAGAGGAAGCACCTCAATGCATCAAAGCATTGTCGTGCTTCTTTTTTTATGAATAAGGAACATATTGGATTTTTTGTGCCTGCGACGCGGCAAGCTACAGTATTCCGGAAATGGAAGGAAGGTTCGACAGGAAAGGTGAAATATTTCACAGTTATCGCAGTATGCTGGACCGTAGGAATGTCCGTTGGTTTAGAACGGCTGAGCTGGGTGTTCGGGCTTCTCGTGGTGTGTGCCTACACGGCAATTACCTTGGTTACAGGACAATTGAAAAGATCACAATGGATATCCTTGTCTGTGGTCGTCTGTTTGAGTTTGAGCAGTGCTTGGGGATATGCCTCATGGGTGGAAAACCGGAACATATCGTCTATTCCGCAGCATATGGAAGCGGCTGTGGTGACAGCAACCGGTCAAATTGTGAGTTCGGTGGAAATCGATGGAGATCGGGTCCGTTTCGTGCTTCGAACTTCTCAAGTCGACTTTGGACAAGGCGTGAAGCGGATTGATGAGAAGCTTCAGGTGCAGATTCGGTTGATGGAAGAGCCGGAGACGCGGACAGCTGAAGAGTGGAGACGGGGGGACCGGATTCAACTGCAAGGAGAATTGAAGCTTCCAAGTGAAGCGGGTAATTTTGGCGCCTTTGATTACCGCAGTTATCTTCACGATCAGGGCATACATTGGCAGCTGTCGCTGAAAGGAATCAGCGGCGTGAGCATTCAGCAAGGCGAGAAAAGCGACCCTCAAGCTTGGCTCGGCTGGAGAGATCAATTTCAAAAGCTTCTTGCAGATCAACTCGATTCCATCTATGAAGAGCCGTTCAGCGGTTTTTTAAAGGGATTGCTGATCGGCTACCGAGATGATTTGAACGAGGAGCAGTTCAATCAATTTTCCTCATTAGGCCTAACTCATATTTTAGCGATTTCTGGGCTTCATGTTGGTGTTTTGGCATCGATCATGATGCTCCTATGCCGATGGTTGAAATTGACTCGGGAGACTTCGTATACCATCAGCATGATATGGATCCCCATCTACGTCCTCCTGACGGGAGCTTCGCCTTCCGCTGTTCGAGCGGGGATCATGACCGTATTAGCTTTATATGCCATGAAGCGGCAGCTGCTTGGAAATAGTATACATTTGGTCGCTTTGGCCGCAGTAATGATGACCTTGTGGAATCCCTATTTTATTGTAGGTATCAGCTTTCAACTTTCATTTATTGTGACATTAGGTTTAATCATATGTACGCCAGTAGTTTATTCCTTTTTGCCAGACAGCTGGTGGAAGTCTGTTCGTTCCCTGCTCAGTGTGACGATTACAGCGCAGTGGATTTCATTTCCTATCTCTATTTATTATTTCAACTCTTTTTCACTGCTATCAGGTTTGGCGAATTTTCTCATTGTGCCTTTTATCAGCACGATATTGTTTCCAGGCGCACTGCTGTCCTTTGCGCTGAGCTTTCTATGGCCATGGTTAGGTAAGATGATTTCGGCTGCGGTCGTTTGGGGACTCGAGCTTGTCTTTAACGGCGTAGAGCTGTTAGCCAGCTTTGACAGATTTCATCTCGTATGGTCCTCTCCGAGGCTGGAGTGGATTTTAGTCTATTTTGCACTATCTCTGTGGCTAATTTATGAAATGAAGGGCTATCAGTCCGAGAAGCTGTGGGAAAAGGGACTGCCATTCGATTCGCTCCAGCCAAGAAGGTGGGTATTATGTACAGGGGTTTTGGCACTCTTACTGATGATCGGGTATCAGTATATTTCACCATGGACGGATTCTCGTGCTCGAATTTATTTTATTGATGTGGGACAAGGTGACAGCACGCTCATCGTGACGCCATCTCAACAAACCATATTGATTGATGGAGGCGGCACGCTTTCTTTTATGAAGCAGGGAGAAGATTGGAAGCTGAGGTCAGACCCCTATGAGGTAGGACAGGATTTGTTGGTCCCGTTACTCAAGAAAAGGGGAATCCGTGATATTGATCTGATGATTGCTACACATGGGGACACAGACCACATTGGAGGGTTGCGAGCGGTGATTGAATCCTTTCCAGTTCATGCGATATGGATGAACGGGACGTACGATACGGGAGGGGTATATGAAGAATTTTTAGAACTTGCGATGGAACGAGGTATACCGATTTACAGTCCAACAGCAGGAGAAAGATACAGCGTAGATGATGAGACCCGGATCGAGGTACTGCTTCCGGTATCTAAGGAAGACAGCCATCACCCCTACATCGCTGAAAAACAAAATGACGTTTCTGTCGTATTGATGCTCGAGGTATTTGGCAGGCAGCTGCTGTTCACAGGAGACATCGGCGAGGTACAGGAGAGGGAATGGCTTCGGCAGCGAACGAATCGGCAGGAGGGCGTTTCTTACACGGACAGCCAGTCATCGATTGACTTAGAGACGGCGACGTATCGCCAACAGGTGGATATCATGAAAGTGGCTCATCACGGAAGCAAATACTCCACCTCCGATGAGTGGCTGAGTTTTTGGAATCCAACGTATTCCGTAATTTCCGCGGGCAGAAATAATGTGTACGGTCACCCTACAGAAGAAGTGCTGCAGCGATTGAACAAAGCAGACAGCAGCATATTCCGGACGGATCAGCACGGGGAAATTCAAATTTTTATCGACGAAGAAAACATGGAAATCCGTACGAAACTGTCACAGAAGTCACTTAAAATGAACGTCAATTGAACGCAATATATACCTCAGGAAACGTTTACATATTCGTGAAGGAAACATTTACCTCCCCATTTCGGACGAAGTCTATGTTAGGCTAGAAACCGGACAAGCTAAGGCGGATGTCCAATCTTTTCTCAGGAGGAGAAGCCGGAATGAATAAACTACAGAAGATGACTGCGATCGCTTTGACAGCAGCATTTACCTTCAGCGGATTTGGCAGCATGGGGATGAACACTGCTGATGCGGCGGAAGCGGAAATTGTACAAGGTGTGAATTTTCGTACGGCGCCTGCTACGAGCTCTAGTAAAATTCGTCTATTAAAGGCCGGGGAAACGGTCGATGTTGTAGAACAAGTGAATTCATATTGGTATAAAGTGAAAGACCGCAGCGGCAAGGTGGGCTATGTCTCCGCATTGTCCAAGTACATTCAATACAATGACAGCACGGTGTCAGCCAATCAAGCAAAGATTGTTAGAGGAGTGAATTTCCGTACATCTCCTTCCACAGATGCCAGCAAAATCCGGATGCTTCAGACAGGTGAGCGCGTGCAAGTGATCGACGAAGTCAACAATTATTGGATTAAAATTAAAGACAGCAATGGTAAAATCGGTTATGTTTCTTCATCGTCTAAATATATTCAATATACGGCAGGAAGCTCGAATCAAGCATCGACTTCCGCAGGTACATCTGTAAGCAATACGAATGTTTCTTCCGTGATTAAAGAAGTCATTGCCAGCGGAAAGAAGTATTTGGGTACGCCGTATGAGTTTGGTTCCAGCCGATACAACACAAGTACTTTTGACTGCTCTGATTTTGTAAGACAAGCCTTTAAAGAAGGCGCAGGAATTACGCTTCCTAGTGATTCGAGAAAACAAGCCGATTATGTGAAGGACAAAGGGAATGCCGTATATAATTGGGAGAATTTAAAGCCGGGCGATTTAATGTTCTTCATGTCTTACAAAGGGACAAGCAAGAGCAAGTATACAGGGTTAAACAAATCGAAGCAGCGCATCACTCACGTTGGAATTTATTTGGGAGACGGTAAGATTCTGCATACGTATTCCAAAGATTCCGGCGGAGTAAGAATCGACAATATTGATGGAAGACATTGGGAATATCGATTCGTATTTGGCGGCAGCGCCCTATAAAAATGATCATTTAACATTGTTAGGTGTCCCGAAAGTCATGAAAATGACAGGGGCACCTTTTTTCATTTTCATTGGAACGTATAACTTTCTTTATCTGCTGTCTGCATTGGCAGGTGTACATATCATGTGCGGCTTCGACAACCGTGCTGTCATTTGGATCGTCTGAATATAGAGTTTATACCTATTGACTCGATTTTACAAAAGGGAATTTTTAGGCAGCCCATATACCGAATATTGATATTTTGATATGCTATAAGAGGTTGCTCTAAAAGTCCTATTTTCACACCATTCATGGGGCAATAAAGCTCTTCCAGAACGTCAGAAGAGCCAATTTCAACTTACGACAAAAAAAGTGCAACATTTTAAATATGTTTTCCGTCTAAAAAGTTGCATGAGAGGGGGATCCTAGTGGTAGAGCCCGAATTAATCAGGTCTGCCCAAGCCGGTGATCGCGAAGCTTTGGTTACGCTTCTGCGCCAAGTCGAGTCTCATGTGTATCGCACAGCATACTATATGCTCGGTAATGAACAGGACGCCTTGGATGCATCACAGGAAGCACTGATTCGAATTTATAACAAAATCAACTCTTACGAAGAAAAAGCCCAATTCAAAACGTGGGTGCAGCGTATTGTCACGAATATATGTATTGATAAATTTCGTCGCGCGAAATCCACCGTATCCATCGATCAGCATAATATGGTGTTCGCCACGGATAATCATGTAGAGAAGGAGCTCCTTTCGTCGATCGCAGCCAAAGACATCAGGCAGGCGATTGAACAGCTTCCGGAGCACCATCGGACGGTCGTTGTTCTTAGATATTTGCAGGATTTCTCCTATAATGAAATCTCTGAATCTCTCGGCCTTCCTCTGAATACGGTGAAATCTTACTTATTCCGGGCAAGACAGCAGCTTCAATCGATGCTCCAAGAATATCAGAAAGGTGGTGTGTAAGGGTGGACTGTCATGAGGTGATGGATTTCATGCAAAGAAGCTTAGATCATGATCTAACTCCAGAGGAACTGGATCAAACGATGCGTCATCTGGATGGGTGTCCAGAATGCTCCCTTATGTATGAACGGTTGAGCCGCCTTTCGGAGGAACTGACCCGCATGCCAAAGATCGAACCGCCGTTCAGTATTGTGGACAGCATACTGCCTCAGTTGGATTTACCGGAGGCCGTACAGACGGCAAATCCGTCTTCAAAGCCGCCAGTCGGCTGGCTTCATAAGCTGAAGGATTCGATATCCCTGCGTGCTTTAGGCGGTGTAGTGGCAGCAGGTGTACTTTTAACATTCATTGTGAACGGCATGCTGCCTTCTAAGGATGATTCGAGCGACAGCGCAATGAATCAAGTGTTCCTTCGCAGTTCCGCAAGCAACGAGTCTGCCTCCGACTCCGCCGCGGATGCAGGAGATGCGGAGCTCTATAAGGTGGAGACATACAACACTGGGGAGACGCAGCAGAAACAATTTGCTGCCGGACAGCCTGAATCCGAACCTGTTCCAGATCCATCCACCGATGCCGAGGAACGCAGCAGAGCTTTCGAAGGCTTGGATCAGGGAGAACAGGATGCTCCGCAGCCTTTGGAAGTCGGCGAGTTCGAACAAGCCGATCCTTCGTCCGGGAAGTCTCCTTCCGCTATGGACTCCGGGGAACCGACGGTCGCCCCGGATACCCCCGACGCATTCTCCGCTGGCTCGGAAGAGGGTGGATCCATGGAACACCCGCCGACGATTGGCGCACCGCATGGAGGATACGGCATTGCTTCTGTTCCGGTTGAGCCTGCAGTGACCGATTCTCCGGACGGAAGCTATGAGGCCGTTGTTCAACAAGCGGAGGAAGGGCAATTTGTAAGCATAACGGATCCAGAAGGTGAGATCGTGATGGAGTCTTCTGTGCATGCTGAAGGAGAGCTGCAGGTGGCTTGGAAAAGCGATACCGTGTTGACGGTGACTGTCACGACGGGCGATCAAGCGACGGTATATGAGCTTGATACGGAGACGAAAGAGGAAAAATTAGCGGTTTCGCCATAATTGAATGCACACATGGAATGGAAATTGCGTATAGTATAGCAACAAAGTCAGACGACGTGCAAACGTCGTATGACCACTCGGGGAGAAGTTCCTAGGCCTTCTCTAGAGTGTTTATATAGATGTTGCTGCCGCAAGGGGGCTGCCGTCCGTTTTTTGACGCAGTCCCTTTGCTGCGTTATGATGAAAGGTGTTGGAAAAGAGGGGTTTAGATGGATTATAAAGCAGCATTCAAGCAGCTTAAATCTGGCAAATTATCGCCGGTATACGTATGTTACGGAACGGAAGCCTATCTCATGAATGAATTTATTAGGCGTCTTGAGGAGCGTTGCATGGCTCCGGAGCATGCCGAATTCGGCATGAGCAAATATGACTTAACGCAATCGCCGATCCAAGAGGTCATAGATGATGCGGAGACGGTTCCTTTTATGGTGCCTGTCAAGCTGATTATAGCTCGCAATGCTTTGTTTTTAACCGGCTCTAAGGATTCCTCTAAGGTAGAACATCAATTAGATCGTCTGCAGCAATATTTGGACGCTCCATTAGAATCCACGATTATCGTCTTGCTGGTTGAAGCGGAGAAGATGGATGAGCGAAAAAAAATCGTCAAGCTGCTGAAGGAACGCGGACAAGTTGTTGACTTCCAGGCGTTGAGGGATCAGGACTTGCGGATATGGATCGAACAGAAATTCGAGCAGGCGCAATGCTCGATTGACTCAGAGGCAGTCGATGCTCTATTGATGACCGCAGGTACTGACCTGCAGCATTTGCTCGCGGAAATCCAGAAGCTAGTATTGTACGCGGGAAGCGGGGGGACCATTACCGTTCAAACGATAGAAGCTCTCGTCCCTCGAACGATGGAACAGAATGTGTTTCTGTTAATTGAGGAGCTTGTCAAACGCAGAACAGATCGAGCGCTTTCCATGTTTTATGATTTATTGAAGCAGAAGGAAGAGCCTATCAAAATTTTAGCGTTGATGGCTCAGCAGTTCCGGCTTCTGCTGCAGGTCAAACAGCTTCGTCAGAGCGGTTATTCAGATCAGCAGATGGCCTCTCGGATCGGAGTGCATCCATATCGGGTCAAGCTTGCTGGAGAGCAGGCAGGGAAGTATAGCGAGAAAGCATTAACTAACCTATTGAGTCATATTTCACAGCTGGACTACGAGATGAAGACCGGACAAGTCGATAAGGCACTTGGTCTGGAACTGTTCATTCTAAAAACAGCTGGATAACATATCACACGAAAAAGCCCGGTGCAGTCGCACCGGGCTGTATTTAACTGTGGGTTACACAGCTAAAGTGTTCACTTTTTTCGCTAATCTGGACTTTTTGCGGTTTGCCGCATTTTTATGAATCAGGCCTTTGGTTACAGCCTTGTCCAGCTTTTTGCTTGCTAGAAGCAGCGCTTTTTTCGCAGTTTCTGCATCGTTACCAGCAATGGCAACCTCAACAGCTTTCACAGCTGTACGAAGAGCAGATTTTTGAGATGCATTTTGCAAACGGCGTTTTTCGCTGGTTTTTACTCTCTTGATCGCAGATTTAATATTCGGCATACTATTCACCTCCTACCAGATTTCCCAGTAGCTGTCTTGCAGTTGTATAAACAACCGTCCAGAAAGTGCTTCTTCCATACGGAATCAGTACTTCTTCACAACTTTAAACATTCTATCACGCTCATTTGAAAAATGCAATACACTCGCCCTGCATGGCAACGTGTTCAAGAGCCTCCCGTATATCTTGATTCCTTTCGAGGCAAAATAAGCGAAACTTCACTGGTCAAGCGAAATGAACCAGGAATTCGAAAGCGGGGAGAAAGATGGATTTAAGCAATTATTCCGTTCGTACCGATTTAGCCTTAGAAGCCAAGGAAATGGTTTCGGAAAATGTGAGCGACCGCCTGCCTGGCGTTGACATGAATGTGGAAGAAGACGGGGAAATTACCGTCACACATATCCACGTGATGAACGAAGAAGGCTCCAGAACATTAGGAAAGCTTCAAGGAAGATATATCACGATAGAGGTGCCGGGTTTACGCTACCATGACTCGGATTTACAGGATCAAGTGGCAGCCAAGATGGCCGCTGTATTTGAGAAGTTTTTGCGTGATTTGGGCATACCGAAGGACGCGAAGGCATTAATTGTAGGTCTAGGCAACTGGAACGTTACGCCAGACGCGCTCGGACCAATGGTCGTGGAGAATGTACTGGTCACCCGCCATTACTTCGAATTGACGCCGGACCAAGTCAGTCCCGGATACCGTCAGGTCAGTGCGGTTGCTCCGGGCGTGTTAGGCATTACAGGGATTGAGACCAGTGAAATCGTGCACGGCATTGTGCAGCGTTCGAAGCCTGACTTCATTATATGTATTGACGCCTTAGCCTCAAAAGCGCTGGAACGGGTGAATACGACGATTCAGATTGCGGATACCGGGATTCATCCTGGTTCGGGCATTGGAAATAAAAGAAAAGGGATTACACAGCAGGAGTTGGGGATTCCTGTTATTGCCATTGGCGTTCCAACGGTCGTCTACGCTTCCACCATTGTCAACAATACGATTGAAATGCTGGCCGCGAATTTTGGAAAGCAAACACAGAATACCGCAGCCATCCTAGGGATGCTGCCGAATATGTCGGAGCAGGAACGGCTTAGCATGGTCAAAGAAGTGCTCAATCCACTCGGCCATGATTTGCTGGTGACGCCTAAAGAAATTGACCAGTTCATTGAAGATACCGCGAACGTCATCGCGAACGGCTTGAACGCAGGACTGCATGAAGCGGTCAGCCAAGAGAATTTATCCGCATACACCCATTAGAAGATCCCGTGAGGGATCTTTTTTTTATGATAAGAAAGCAACAAAATATTTCGCAGAAAATTTCATGTTCTATCCTACTCTATCATTTCATAGATTGAAAACAGATAGATTTCGAGAATGAAGAGAATGAGGAGGAACAAATCATGAAAGCTATCCACAGCTTTAGGCTGGGATCCGCACCCCTATTCGTCAAACTGTTTACAGCCCTCTCCTGCTGCACCCTGATCCTGTTTGTGATTCTGAGCATTGGCGGTATCATTCAAGCGAAGCGGGTGACGTCGCCGATCTCTTCAATGAAAGGCTTGACCGCAACGGTTTCCAGTAACTTCTTTTTGGATATGATAGCTTTAGAGATGCCAAGATTAAAGAGCGATGAGGAAAATACCACGTTCTCTAAGACAAAGGTAGGCCATTTTCTCTTTGAATTTGTAACCAATATTAATCCTTCCGATCCGAAGACTCTATTAGCTAGAGAAGTACCAGGCATGGCGCATGAGAAGATCGTCGTGCTGCGCAAAGGCTCTCATGATGGAGCAGTCGCTCTTCCAGCAGATTACACGCCATCGAAGGAAGTGCTGGAATCTCCCCCAAGGCAGCAGACAAATCCGGAACCGCCGAAGGATGATCCGAATGCAACTCCTTCCGTGCCCAACGATACCGTACCGGATCCGGAACCGGATACTACAGAACCGCCAAAGAATACGACGAATGGCAAAAGTAAAGTATTCATATACCATTCCCATAATCGTGAATCATGGGTGCCTGAGCTGGAAGGCGTGACGGAGCTGGATCAGGCATACGATTCTAGTATCAATATTACATTAGTGGGCAAACGAATGGCGGATCGTCTACAGGAATTAGGTATTGGCACGACCCATTCTGCGACAGACTATCAAACAAAGGAGCAGGACTTTAATTACAACTATTCTTATAAATATTCTAAAAAGACGGTACAGGAGGCATTCGCCACAAATCCCGAATTAGATTATTTTCTGGATGTGCACCGGGATTCGCAAACGCGTGATTTGACGACAGTCAATATTAATGGAGTCGATTATGCTCAGCTTTATTTCATCATCGGGCTGAAAAATCCGAATTGGAAGCAAAACGAGGAATTCGCCAACGAAATTTTGAAGCGCTTAGATGAAAAGTATCCGGGTATTTCCCGCGGCATCTACGCAAAGGATGGAACGACAGGCAACGGGGAATACAATCAGAGCATTTCACCGCGCAGTCTTGTTGTTGAAATCGGCGGGCCGGAAAATACGCTGGAGGAAACGAATCGAACGGCCGATGTGCTCGCTGAAGTACTTGCTGAAATATTTTGGGAGGCAGAGAAGGTCGATGCGCCAGCTTCTTCAGGTCAGCAGGTAGTGACGAAATAAACCATTTCGATTTCATTCGAGTAGAAAGGCAGTGAATGATAATGAACCGATTCAGTGTCAAAATGCTGTGGATCGTATTTTTATTGGGTGTCGGGTTGTTTGTCGGATTTGATCTTGCCTCCCGCGGATTGGAAGAGGTGCATGGTCCCTTTGATGGGACGGCCTCTTCCACACAAACTCTGCCGCCGCAGGAAGCACTGCAACTGCAGCCGTCCATGCCGCTGTATCCGGAGCAGGAATCCACTGCGGCGGCCACTGCTCCAGCTGTGAATACACCGTCAGAGCAAGGGATGCTGAGCCGAACGGCCGAAAACGCCGGGAAGATTTTGCAGCGAAGCTCGCAAACCTGTGTGGAAGCCGTCGTGTCTTTCTTTGAAGGTTTATTTAGCTAGACTTGCGCATGCATTGAAATCTCATTGAAACAACTGGTATAATGAGTTGTATTTAACCTTGTAGTTTTAGTGGGGGTAACGCATGACGGAGCTGCAGAATGTTGAAGCAAGACAGAAGAAAATTCGAAATTTTTCAATCATTGCCCATATTGACCATGGAAAATCGACCTTAGCGGATCGAATTCTAGAATATACCGGTGCTTTAACCTCCCGGGAAATGCAGGCGCAGGTGCTCGATCAGATGGAGCTGGAACGGGAAAGAGGGATCACGATCAAGCTGCAGGCCGTTCGTTTGAATTATAAAGCAGACGATGGTGAAGAGTACATTCTGAATCTGATCGATACACCGGGGCACGTCGATTTTACGTACGAGGTATCCAGAAGCTTGGCCGCCTGTGAAGGAGCGCTGCTTGTTGTCGATGCAGCTCAAGGCATTGAAGCACAGACACTGGCCAATGTCTATTTGGCTCTCGACAACAATTTGGAAATTTTGCCGGTGATCAATAAAATTGACCTTCCCAGTGCGGAGCCGGACCGGGTAAAACAGGAAATCGAAGATATTATCGGATTGGACGCCAGTGATGCCGTTCTAGCCTCTGCGAAAGCGGGTATTGGCATCAAGGAGATCTTGGAACAGATCGTGACGAAGGTTCCTGCACCAAGCGGTGATCCACACAATCCGCTGAAGGCCTTGATTTTTGACTCGCATTACGATGCGTATAAAGGAGTTATTGTATACGTTCGGGTGGTCGACGGATCCATTAAAGCCGGAGACAAAATTAAAATGATGGCGACGAACAAGTCGTTCGAGGTTATTGAGGTTGGCTCGTTTATGCCGCGCATGACGATTGTAGACGAGCTGAAAGTGGGAGACGTCGGCTTTATCGTTGCCGGAATTAAAAATGTGAGTGACACTCGTGTAGGAGATACGGTGACGTATGCGAACAAGCCTGCGGCTGAACCGCTGCCAGGCTATCGGAAAATCAATCCGATGGTGTACTGCGGTCTGTATCCGATCGATACATCGGATTATAACGATCTGCGTGAAGCATTGGAAAAGCTTGAACTGAACGACGCTTCTTTGAAATACGAGCCGGAAACGTCCCAGGCGCTTGGTTTTGGGTTCCGCTGCGGATTTTTAGGACTGCTGCACATGGAAATTATTCAGGAGCGGATTGAGCGCGAATTTAACATTCCGCTCATTACGACAGCACCGAGCGTTATTTTCCGTGTAATGCAAACTAGCGGTGAATTGATCGAAATCGAGAATCCGTCGAAAATGCCGGAGGTTGGCAATATTGAATATATTGAGGAGCCTTATGTCAAAGCCTCGATTATGGTGCCTAACGATTTCGTCGGTGCCATTATGGAGCTATGCCAAGGCAAACGCGGCGAGTTCAAGGCGATGGACTATTTGGATACGACCCGGGTCAATATCGTCTATGAAATGCCGCTGTCCGAAATCGTATACGACTTCTTCGACCAACTGAAATCGAACACGAAGGGCTATGCTTCCTTTGATTATGAACTGATTGGCTACAAGCAGTCGAAGCTGGTGAAGCTGGACATCATGCTGAACGCCGAGAAGGTCGATGCCTTATCCGTTATTGTGCATAAGGATCGAGCTTACCAGCGTGGACGCCTAATCTGTGAGAAGCTGAAGGAGCTTATCCCGCGCCAGATGTTCGAGGTGCCGGTACAGGCTTCCATCGGGACGAAGGTTATTGCCCGTGAAACCGTAAAGGCGATGCGGAAAAACGTTCTCGCCAAATGTTACGGTGGGGATATTTCGCGGAAAAGAAAGCTGCTGGAGAAGCAAAAAGAAGGTAAGAAGCGCATGAAAATGGTCGGCAGCGTAGAGCTTCCGCAGGAAGCATTTATGGCTGTATTAAAGATCGACGAATAATCATCGTAAACCATTCATTTATGGGAAAGACGGGGATCCGCAACGTGATGATAGCCGTACTGCGGCGGTCAAGGGATCCTCTTTCCTTTTTGTACCAAAAGCGTCACTAGAATAAGTTTCATAGATATAGATGGGGGAGAATACCGTTTGGAAGATCTTTGGTCACTGCTGAAATACAGCTTTTTAGGATTGCTTCAGGGCTTCACCGAACCTATTCCCATCTCGTCCAGCGGCCATGTTGTGCTGGCTCAAGATTTGCTAGGGCTTGATATCGAAGGCTTGAGCTTTGAAACGTTAGTCAATTTCGCGTCGTTACTTGCTGTGCTGCTTATTTACAAAAGAGATTTGGTTCAGCTGACAATGGGCTTTTTTGGCTACATACGAACGAGAAACACCGAGTTGAAGGGTGATTTTATGTTCGTCATTTATCTGCTCATTGCTACGATTCCAGCTGCCGTGATCGGACTGTTGTTAAACGATTTTATTTCGGAACAGCTGAAGGGCGTTAAGGTCATCGGGATTACGCTGCTCGTTACAGGAATTGCCCTTTGGCTCATTCGGAATTTAAAGGGGAAGAAACAGGATCATGATCTGAGACTTTCAGATGCTGTGATCGTCGGATTTGCCCAAGCGGTTGCTTTGATCCCTGGAATTAGCCGATCAGGCGCTACGATCGTAGCAGCGATGGGAAGGGGCATGAAGCAAAGCACGGCTTTGAAATTCTCTTTCTTCCTATATATTCCCGTTAGTTTAGGCGGGATGGTTTTGGAAGGCTCTGAGCTGGCCAGTGATCCAATGATGTCCGAGCTTTGGCTGCCTTATTTGCTGGCGTTCGGTTTCTCCTTGGCAGCTTCCTATTATTCATTGCGCTGGTTTATGGGCATGATGCAGAAAGGGAATTTGAAAGCTTTTGCCTACTATTGTTTTGTTGTAGGTGCTCTAGTCTTGTTATTTATGTAATCGGAAGGAACGAAATAGGCGATGATTCATACAATGGAAACACCGAAAGCGGTTTACGTTCATATTCCGTTTTGCCGTCATAAATGTTATTACTGCGACTTTAATACGTACGCTTTGAAAAATCAGCCGGTGATGAAGTATTTACAGGCTATGGAACGTGAAATTGAACAAACGGTGAAGCAAATACCTCCAGATACGATCGAGACGATATTTATCGGCGGAGGTACACCGACAGCGCTTAGTGTGGAGGAGATGCGGTATTTACTCCAGGTGCTGAATACGTATTTTCCGAATCGATCAACGGATTTTGAGTTCACCTCAGAGGCCAATCCGGGAACGACAGACGATGAGAAATTCAACGTTATGTATGAGGGCGGTGTGAACCGCATGAGTTTCGGGGTACAGACGTTCCGGAACGAACTGCTTGTCTCGCTCGGTCGTATTCACGATGTGGATGATGTATACCGCAGTATAGAGAGGGCACGAAAAACCGGATTTCGCAATTTATCGATTGATCTCATGTTTGGTCTGCCTCGCCAAACGCTGGCGGATATGGAGCACAGCCTAAATTCCGCGCTGCAGCTTGATCTGACGCATTACTCCTTGTACAGCTTAAAAGTAGAAGAATCGACGCTGTTTCATACGCTGTATGAGCGGAATGAGCTTCCACTGCCCGAAGAAGAGACAGAAGTGGCAATGTATGAGATGATCATGCACCGTCTTCAGAAGGAAGGGTACCGTCAGTACGAAATTAGCAATTTTGCTAAGCCAGGCTTTGAAAGCCGCCACAATTCCATGTATTGGCGAAATAAAAGCTATTATGGCTTCGGGGCTGGTGCTCATGGGTATATGCATGGGATACGGCATATGAATGTGAAAGGGGTTCAAGCCTATATCGATGCAGCGGCAAAAGGCTTGCCTCGCTTGGAGGAGCACCGAGTGGATCCGAAGGAAGCGATGGAGGATTTCATGATGGTTGGGCTTCGTATGATGGAAGGAGTTAAAAGAGACGGTTTTAGAGAGCAATTCGGGATAGAATTGGAATCGGTGTTCGGTCCAATCTTAACGAGACTTGTACAGCTCAAGGCACTGGAACGAGATGAACAGGGCTACCGTTTATCCCGTCAAGCGATCCCGATCGGCAACGAGGTATTCGGTGAGTTTGTCGGCTCCATCACGTAATGGAATGTGAAGTGAGTTGTGAATAAGAGAACGTTTCTATCTGCACGGAATCGTTAAAAATTTTGCTTGATTAATTATTCGCCATGCCGTATATTTATTCGTATCATGCTGAATGAAACGTGGTGGACGAAATGGAAACTCAAATAGGTATTCAGTGCAGGAAAGCGATCGATACGGATGTCGACGCCTTATATGAATTGATAGAATCCTATGCGGAACAAGGCATTATGCTGCCGCGCAGCCGGGAATCGCTGATTCGCCAGTTGGACCATTTTTTCGTAGCGGTGCAGGATGATAAAATGATAGGCTGCGGCTCTTTATTTAGGCTAGGCCAGGACTTGGTGGAGGTACGCTCGCTGGGCATCAACAAGGAATATAAAGGCAACGGCATCGGCAGCAAGCTGTTAGAGCTGCTCGAGACAGAGGCTAGAAGCCAAGGTATTCCTAAGCTGATGGCACTGACGTATGAAGTTCGTTTTTTTCAAAAAAACGGTTTCCAAGTAGTCGAAAAAGAAGTATTCCCGGAAAAGGTATGGACCGATTGCGTTCATTGTAAAAAGCAGCACTGCTGTGATGAAATTGCGGTATTGAAGATGCTGGACTGACTTGACAATGGTCTCGTTAGTCTGGTATTTTTGTATTATCAATTAGCACTCGTTATTGATGAGTGCTAACGAATGCGGAAGGACTTGTAAGGGAGGGGAATGGTATTGCTGACAGACCGTCAAAGACTGATATTGCATGCTATAATAGATGATTACATCCGTTCAGCAGAACCGGTAGGCTCCAGAAGCATTTCAAAGAGGGGAGATGTGGGGTTCAGCCCTGCTACGATCCGCAATGAAATGTCCGACTTGGAAGAGTTAGGCTATTTGGAACAGCCTCATACGTCCGCTGGTCGGGTTCCGTCCCACAAAGGGTATCGCTATTATGTGGATCATCTGCTGCAGCTCAACAAGCTGACCTCCCATGATTTGGATACCGTTCGATTTTTTTTCGCGGAGAAGAAAAATCAAACCGAAAAAGTCATCCAGCATGTGGCATCGATTTTGTCAGGACTTACGAATTATACATCGATTGTGATGGGTCCGGATATTCACAGGGCAAGATTGAAGCATATTCAACTCGTACCTTTAAATGAAGATACCGCAGTTGCGATTATTGTATCGAGTATGGGACAGGTTGAGAACAAAATCGTATCGATTCCTAGAGGACTGCCGGTTTCTGAATTAGAGAAATTCGTGAATTTATTGAATCATAAGATGAAGGATGTTCCGTTCAATGAGCTGAGATCCAAGCTGTTCCAAGAAATTCGCAACGAATTAATTCTCCATGTGGAACGCTATGATGAATTGCTTCATATTGTAGATACCGTCATGGAATCGAACAATACGGAGGATCGATTGTTTCTTAGCGGGGCGACGAATATGCTCGTTCAACCGGAATTTAAAGATGTTGATAAGCTGAAGAGCATCTTGGATCTGCTGGATGAGACAGAAGCCGTCGCGCAGCTGTTTACTTCAGCAGGCAATGGAATTCAGGTGCGGATCGGAAAAGAAAACGATAATGAAGCGATTCATCAATGCAGCTTCATTACAGCAACTTATTCTGTGGAGGGACGTCCCTTCGGTACGATTGGTATTTTGGGCCCGACACGAATGGAATATGGCCGAGTCATCAGTTTGCTGGATTATTTGTCTAAGGATTTAGCGGTTCTGCTTTCTAGATGGTACGGGTAACTGCTTTCAGCGCAATTCGAATGCTCCGTTAAGCTTGTCACTGCAGTTGACATGACATGAACTAGTTTTGTGAAAGCAGTCATTCAGAGCGATCAAGCTTTGCGGGCAGGGGCTGCAGCTATCGCGGTCCCTGTGTCTTGCCGTGGATTCGAAGCAATGGGATGCAGGATGATCCATACGCTTGATGGCTACACTGTTAAGGAGGTGAAGGTAGATTGAGTGATGAAAAGTTGAACACATCTTCCGAAGCTACATATGAAGAGGTTGAAACTGCAGCAGAATCGTCTGAGACCGTTGAGCACTTGAACGAACAGGCGGAGCAAGCAGAGTCCGACAATAATGCGGATGCGAGCGAGGCTAAAGAGTCCGCCGGATCAGAAGCCGATCAGCCTGCAGAGCAGGAAGGGCAAATTGAGGAATTGAAGAAAACGATAGAGGAACAGCAGAATCGGATTTTAAGGATGCAGGCCGAATTCGATAATTTCAGACGAAGAACCCGTCAGGAAAAGGAAGAGTTCGCAAAATATGCTTCCGTTAAATTGATAGAGCAGCTGCTGCCTGTGCTGGACAATTTCGAAAGGGCGCTGGATTCCAGTAAAAATACGCAGGACTTTGAATCGTTGGCGAAAGGAATTGAGATGGTATTCCGTCAGATGAGCCAAGTGATGGATCAGGAAGGCCTGACACCGATTCATGCGGTTGGACAGCCTTTCAATCCAGAGGTCCATGAAGCGGTCATGAAAGTTCAGTCCGACGAGCACGAGGAAGGTATCGTTGTGGAGGAGCTGCAAAGAGGTTATACATTGCACGGTAAAGTGATTCGTCCTTCCATGGTGAAGGTAAGCGAGTAGGAATGTTCACGGAGAGATTGAAGTAAACGATTATTTTTTTGAGTTGTGCATTCGAATAGGAGGGTCTAGTGCTCATGAGTAAAGTAATTGGTATTGACTTAGGAACAACCAACTCCTGTGTAGCGGTAATGGAAGGGGGAGAAGCAGTCGTTATCCCAAATCCGGAGGGCAACCGCACAACTCCGTCGGTTGTTGGTTTCAAAAAAGACGGTGAACGGATTGTTGGAGAGACAGCAAAACGTCAAGCGATCACCAACCCGGACAGAACCATTATTTCGATCAAGCGGCATATCGGTACGAACCATAAAGAGGTGATCGATGGCCAAGAATATACACCTCAAGAAATTTCCGCAATGATTTTGCAAAAGTTGAAAGCTGATGCTGAAGCTTACCTGGGTCAGCCTGTGACGCAAGCCGTTATTACCGTTCCAGCATACTTTAATGACAGTCAGCGTCAAGCGACGAAGGATGCAGGTAAAATCGCTGGTCTGGAAGTGCTGCGTATTGTCAACGAACCCACTGCTGCAGCGCTGGCTTATGGTTTTGAAAAAGCGGAGGACCAAACCATTCTTGTATTTGACTTGGGCGGCGGTACTTTCGACGTTTCTATCCTTGAATTAGGCGACGGCTTCTTCGAAGTTAAAGCGACCAGCGGAGACAACCATTTGGGCGGCGATGACTTCGACCAAGTGATCATTGACTATTTGGTATCTGAATTCAAGAAAGAGAACGGCGTAGATTTGAGCAAGGATAAAGCAGCGGTCCAACGCTTAAAAGATGCGGCGGAGAAGGCGAAAAAGGAATTGTCCGGCGTACTTACAACGACGATTTCCCTTCCGTTTATCACCGTTGTTGACGGCGTGCCTCAGCACTTGGAGGTTACTTTGACTCGTGCTAAATTCGAAGAGCTTTCCGCTGATTTGGTAGAAAGAACGATGGGACCTACTCGTCAAGCTTTGCAGGACGCTGGTCTGAGCGCTTCTCAAATTGATAAGGTGGTACTTGTAGGGGGATCTACCCGGATTCCTGCCGTTCAAGAAGCTGTTAAAAAGTTGACTGGACAAGAACCGCATAAAGGGGTTAACCCTGACGAGGTTGTGGCATTGGGTGCCGCTGTTCAAGCCGGTGTATTGACTGGGGATGTGAAGGATGTCGTTCTGCTCGACGTAACTCCGTTGTCTCTCGGTATCGAAACTGCGGGCGGTGTGTTTACGAAGATGATCGACCGCAACACGACAATCCCTACGAGCAAATCTCAAGTCTTTTCAACTTATGCCGATAATCAAACAAGCGTAGAAATTCACGTGCTGCAGGGTGAACGTTCGATGGCGGCAGACAACAAAACGCTCGGCCGCTTTATCTTGAGCGATATTCCACCGGCACCGCGCGGCGTGCCGCAAATTGAAGTTACTTTTGATATTGACGCTAACGGTATCGTGAACGTCTCTGCACTCGATAAAGGTACAGGCAAATCGCAAAAAATCACGATCACTTCCTCGAGCGGTTTGAGCGATGAGGAAATTGACCGTATGATGAAAGAAGCAGAAGCCCATGCGGAAGAAGATCGGAAGCGTAAGGAACTGGTCGAGATTCGCAATCAAGCAGATCAATTAATTTATACGGTGGATAAAACCGTGAAGGATCTCGGCGACAAAGTCGATCAAGCCGAAATCGATAAAGCCAATGCCGCAAAGGAAAGCTTGAAGAAAGCATTGGAAGGCGATAATGCTGACGAGATCCAAAAGGGTATTGATGATTTGACGCAGATCGTTCAGCAGCTATCTGTCAAATTGTATGAACAGGCGTCGCAGCAAGCTGGTGATGCGGGTGCAGCCCAAGCCGAGGGCGGTAAAGCAAAGGATAACGTCGTAGATGCCGATTATGAAGTTGTCGATGAAGAGGATAAGAAATAAGCCTCTGATCAATAGGCCAAAAGCAAAGTCAAAGCCGTTATCAACGCTTTGACTTTCGCTTTGTTGGTTTAGATGGGAGTGGAATGATGAGCAAGCGAGACTTTTACGAGGTCCTCGGAGTGGGGAAGGATGCTTCCGAAGATGAGATTAAGAAGGCGTACCGCAAACTAGCCCGGCAGTATCACCCTGACGTGAATAAAGCCCCCGATGCCGAAGAGAAATTTAAAGAGGTTAAAGAAGCTTACGATGTACTTAGCGATGATCAAAAACGAGCAACCTACGACCGTTACGGGCATATAGATCCGAATCAAGGTATGGGGGGCATGGGTGGTTTTGACGGCGCCGATTTCGGAGGTTTTGGCGATATCTTTGATATGTTCTTTGGCGGCGGCCAAAGGAGAAATCCAAATGCGCCGAAACGTGGAGCGGATCTCCAATATACGATGACGATTGAATTTAAAGAGGCGGTATTCGGCAAAGAGCTGGATATTCAAATTCCGCGGACCGAGACGTGCGACGATTGCCATGGCAGCGGTGCCAGACCAGGTACGAAGCCTGAGAGATGTACCGTTTGCGGAGGAACGGGACAGCAGGAGGTCGTGCAGAATACCGCGTTCGGCAGAATTGTAAATCGGAGAGTCTGCAACGCCTGCAGCGGACAAGGGACCATCGTCAAGGATAAGTGCTCGAAATGCCACGGCACCGGCAAGCTGAAGAAGCAGCGCAGCATTCATATCAAAGTGCCTGCAGGTGTCGATGACGGCGCCCAGCTGCGTGTCTCTGGGGAAGGAGAAGCCGGATCGAAAGGCGGCCCTCCAGGGGATCTTTATGTGGTCATCCGTGTAAAACCACACGAATTTTTCGAACGGGAAGGCGACGATATTTATTGTGAAGTCCCGCTTACGTTCGCACAGGCAGCGCTTGGCGATGAAATTGAAGTGCCTACGCTGACTGGCAAGGTGAAGCTGAAAGTTCCGGCAGGTACGCAGACGGGAACGTATTTCCGTCTGAAAGGAAAAGGCGTTCCTCGTTTAAGAGGATATGGGCAAGGGGATCAGCATGTAAAAGCGGTTGTTGTGACTCCTTCCCGTTTAAACGACAAGCAGAAGGACCTTCTTCGGGAATTCGCTCAACTGAGCGGTGAAGAAACGCATGAACAGAATCAGTCTTTCTTTGATCGGATGAAAAAAGCCTTTTTAGGCGATTAGTCCTAAGACCACAGCTGTTTTGAACGGCACCGCCAATTGTTAGATGTGTATCTAGCACTTGGGGTGCAGTACAATGCTGTGGTCTTTTGCTGTATTTAGGTTCTAGTTGTCCTTCGAATTCAGGTATAGCCTGAAGAAGTCCAATCGGGGCGCATAGGAAAAGAGAAACTGCAAACCCTAAATGGAGCAAGGCATACTGAACGTATGAAGGAGGGATTGGCTTGGCTCATCAGGACAATCAAAATCAGCAGCTACCTATTGGCAAGAACGAGGATGTAGAGTTTTCCATCGAAGCTGCTGACGAGGATGATTTGGAGGCGTTGAAGCGGGCAGAAGCTGCAGACGCTAGGCAGGAAGGAGAGGGGCAATAAAGGTGGCTGAGAAACATATTACTGCATATTTCAAGGACAAGGATTCCGCCGAAGGTGTAGCCACTTCGCTGCATACCCTGCGAGTTCGAAATATTACGGTCGAACGGATGGAAGATAACGATCGATATGAGGGAGGAAGACCATATGCGGCAGCGATGCTGGGCGGTGTTCAAGGCAGTTCTCCTATGAATTTCGGCGCTTTTGGGACACAGACCATGGTTGCTTCGACACCCATCATTATGGATCGGGACGACCGTGAATCGTATAAAAATCAGGTGCAGGATGATAAGGATAACGATCAGCAGGTGATGCTCACATTCGTCGTGGACGAAGCCGATGCGGCGAAGTCGGTAGAACTCATCCATGAAGCAAGAGGCCGCCTTCTATAGCGTCTTAAAGTACTGAAGAACGAAGGAGGGAAGAATAAATGACAGAAAAAAATATTCTAGCTTATTTTAATACCCCAGAGGAAGCGGAAGGTGTGGCGAGAAAGCTAAAAGCGCTCCGCGCGCTGGATGTCAGCATTGATCGGTTCAGCCGCTACCCGGGAGAAGGTGTGCAGCGCAATATGAACCCAATCACTGGTGATTTTGCAGGACTCGGCAATTTAACACTGGATGCCGACTATTCGAACAAATCAGCGGCGATCTTGTCCGCAGCTGATCCGAGCGCAAGCGGCATGAGTGACGGAGGTCAGGGAGGGCCGACAGGCAAGGATATTTTGCTGACCGCCGTCATGCCGGAAGAAACGTTTCATCAAGCGCTGGAAGTGTGCCGTCAGGCGGGGGCGCAACTGTAATATGCGAATCATTATAACATCCGTGTAGGCTGTCCCTTGGAACGGGGCGGTCTTTTTTTAGGTGCAAAGATATGTGCATTTGTATAGCCAAGGGGATAATATTTTCTTTCGGCGTGCAAATATAGTAAAATGATTTTCATGGTTTTGGAAATACGAGACAAAGGATAGTGGAGGTGTGTTTCATGCAATGGCATGAAATTACAATACATACGACAGAAGAAGCAACCGAGGCGATTTCACATTATATGCATGAATTAGGTGCAGGCGGAGTGTCTATTGAAGAATCAGGCAGCTTGAATCGCCCGCGGGATACCTCACTTGGGCAGTGGTACGAGCTGCCGCTGAATGATATCCCAGAAGGAGAGGCCGTGATGAAAGGCTATTTTTCTGATTTGGAGGATATCGACAGCATTGTGAAGCAGATCTCGAAATTTGTGGGCAGCTTAATGGAATTTGGCTTAGATGCTGGAAAAGCGGAAATATCGGTTCGCGAAGTCGATGAGGAGGATTGGGCTACTGCTTGGAAGCAGTATTATAAGCCAGTCAAGATCTCCGAGCGGATTACGGTTAAACCGACGTGGGAGCCATATGAATCTGCGGCTGACGAATTAGTCATCGAACTGGATCCGGGTATGGCATTCGGTACCGGGACGCATGCGACCACCTCGTTATGCCTGCGTACGCTGGAAAAGGTTATTAAACCAGGAGACCACGTAATCGATGTTGGAACCGGATCTGGTATTTTGGCCATTGGAGCTGCGAAGCTGGGAGCGGAGCGGGTGCTTGCGATTGACTTGGATCCCGTTGCCGTATCCAGCTCGGAAGAAAACGTGAAGCTCAATGGATTGGAGGGCAGGATCACGGTTCGTGAGAGCGACCTGCTTCAAGTGTTTCACGATCATCGGGAGAAGTCATTGGATCTGGGAGTCAAACTGCCGGTAAAGGTCGTCGTTGCCAACATTTTAGCTGAGATTATTCTTCTCTTTATCGATGACGTTTATCAAGTATTGGAGCAAGAAGGCACATATGTTGTTTCGGGTGTGATCACAAGCAAGGAAGATGCCGTCGCGGAAGCATTGGAGAAAGCCGGGTTTCGTGTAGAGTACAGGGAGCGGGAAGATGATTGGGTGGTTCTGACCGCAAGAAAGGTGTAGTTAAGCGATGAGTGTTTTATATTACGGATGGGATGGCCTTCCCTTTTTCATCCTGGTCATCTTGATCGCATTTACACTGCATGAGTTTGCTCATGCTTTCACGGCGTATAAATTCGGGGACAACACCGCTTATAAAGAAGGCAGGGTGACGCTCAATCCGATGCATCATATCGACTTGTTCGGCATGATCCTTATACTTTTAGCAGGATTTGGATGGGCGCGGCCCGTTCCTGTCAATCGAAGCCGATTCAAGTACCCGAGAGTCATGAGCATCATCGTGTCAGCCGCTGGCCCGATCAGCAACCTGCTGATTGCCTTCATCGGTGTATTTCTGCTTTACGGTTATTTTGCAATTGAATTGAATGAGACGGCATCTTTAGGTGTCGCCAAGGCGATTGAACTGTTTTTATCCATTCTGATTCATTTGAACTTATTGCTTTTTATATTTAATCTTATCCCGCTGCCGCCGCTCGACGGATATCGCATTATAGAAGATGTGGCGCCGCTTCGAATGAGATTGAAGATGCTTCAAGTGCAGCATTGGGGCATTTATCTATTTCTTCTAATCGTATTTATTCCACCGCTCAATCGCGCGTTCCTGCAGCCGATTTTATCCTTAAGCGGTCTAATTGGCGACCAAATGGATGCTTTGATGCAATCATGGTTTGATTTTAGGGTATTTTGGCAGTAGTGAAATGGAACTTGATGGACGAGGGTGGAAAACGCACTAAAAAAGAGGTAAGATATAGATTGATTTATATAGGAATTTGAATTTTAAAACAAAGGCAGAGAACGCCATGCAGCGATATTTCGTACAAGCCGAACAGCTTACAGCGCATGCGGTAGAAATTACGGGCGAGGATGCTCATCATATCAGCCATGTGATGAGGTTAAAGCCAGAGGATCGAATCATTGTAAGCAATGGATTGAACCGGGAAGCTATCGCCGAAATTAGAGAAGTACAAAAGGGTCTGGTGATCGCAGACATTGTGGAAGAGCTTGCGATGGATCAGGAGCCTTCTGTAGATATTTGGATTTTTCAAAGCCTGCCGAAAGGCGATAAAATGGAGACCGTCATACAAAAAGGAACAGAATTGGGTGCGACCCGATTCGTTCCTTTTCAATCGTCTAGAACGATTGTGCAGTACGACAGCAAGAAGGAAGCTAAGCGGCTGGAGCGTTGGAGGAAAATTGCCAAGGAAGCGGCAGAGCAGGCGCATCGGGGCATCGTTCCGGAGGTGGCGGCATTATGCTCTTGGAAGGAAATGCTGGAGATGATTGGCCAGGCGGATAGTGCGCTGTTTTGTTATGAAAAAGAGCGGGACGGCGGCTTGAAGAAAGTGTTGGAGCTCGCAAAGGAGCGCTCTTTGGAATCTTCCCGTAAGCCGGTTATTGCGGTTATCGTAGGACCTGAGGGCGGTTTTACCGAAGAAGAGACGGCGCAAGCGGAACATGCCGGCTGTTATCTGATTACGCTTGGCAAAAGGATCCTTAGGACGGAGACGGCAGCGATGGCCGCTGCTGCTTGTATTTTATATGAATTTGACGAGATAGGAGGCAGCTAATTATGCCAACCATTGCATTTCACACCCTAGGCTGCAAAGTCAATTTTTACGATACGGAAGCGATCTGGAACATGTTCAAGGCAAAAGGCTATGAGCAGGTGGACTTTGAGGGGAACGCGGACGTTTACGTCATTAATACGTGTACGGTAACGAACACCGGAGACAAAAAGTCTAGACAAATGATTCGACGGGCGATTCGCAAAAACCCGGACGCCGTCATTGCAGTGACCGGATGCTACGCACAGACTGCGCCTGCGGAAGTCATGAACATTCCTGGCGTTGATCTTGTTGTAGGTACACAGGACAGAGACAAGATTTTAACCTATGTCGAGCAGTTTCAGCAGGAGCGTAAGCCGATCAATGCGGTCCGCAATATTATGAAGACGAGAGAATTCGAAGAGCTGGATGTGCCGGAATTTGAAGATCGGACCCGGGCATTCTTGAAAATACAAGACGGCTGCAACAATTTCTGCACCTTCTGTATTATTCCTTGGACACGCGGACTCAGCCGCAGCCGTACACCGGAAAGTGTCCTGGAACAGGCGCGCAAGCTTGTTGCGAATGGTTTTAAAGAGATTGTACTGACGGGTATTCATACCGGTGGTTACGGTGACGACTTGGAAAATTACGATTTAACGAATTTGCTGATTGATTTGGACAAGATTGAGGGCTTAGAGCGAATTCGGATCAGCTCGATCGAGGCCAGCCAAATTGATGATCGCATGATTGAGGTGTTAAACTCCTCTTCCAAGATGTGCCGCCATCTCCATATTCCGCTGCAGGCAGGACACGACGGCGTGCTGAAGAGAATGAGACGCAAGTACACGACGGCGGAATACGCGGAGAAAATTCGGCGCATTCATGAAGCGATGCCGGGTGTTGCGATCACGACGGACGTTATTGTCGGCTTCCCTGGTGAAACAGAAGAAATGTTCCAAGAAGGATATCGTTTCATGGAACAGTTGAAGTTCGCGGAAATGCACGTATTCCCTTACTCTAAGCGTTCTGGAACGCCGGCGGCACGCATGGAGGATCAAATCGACGAAGAAGAGAAGAACCGGCGCGTTCATCAGCTTATTGATCTATCCGAGAGGATGCAGCTGGAATACGCGAAGCAGTTCGTCGGTGAAGTGGTCGAGGTCATTCCTGAACGCCCGTATAAAGGGGCACCGGACAGCGGTTTGCTGATGGGGACATCGGACAACTATTTGAATGTCATCTTTGAGGGAACCGAAGAGATGCTCGGTCAAATTTGCAGAGTGAAAATTACCGAAGCCGATGTGAACGAATGCCGCGGTACGTTCGTACGCATAGTAGAATCGGAAAAATCGGCTGCGGTGTAATAAATTATTGTATGTGAGCACTAGCACTTGAACGGAAGAAAAGGGATTTCTTTCAGCTTATTCTGAAGGAAATCCCTTTATATTTTCAACGGGAAAGCAGCTTTCATGTCTCCCATCTCTTCCATACGGGCAGATAGCAGAAGGGCAGTGCCAGCAGGGAACAGGCTACATTGTAGAAGGTTTGCACGTGGGCCAGCTGGACGGAAGGGATGTCTGAGAGGAGCAAGGCCATATCCTTCATCATCCAGATGAGTGGGAAAAACAGCAATGCACCGAAGGCGTTGAGAAGGAAATGGGACCACGCGACGAAACGGCCGGAACGGCTGCCACCGATGCTGGCAATAAATGCTGTCAAGCAGGTGCCGATATTGGCTCCTAATATAATGGCGATGCCCAGCTCCACACTGATCGCATGTGCTGAGGCAAGACCCATTGCGATCGCAATAGAAGCTGCGCTGCTCTGGATAATTGCTGTCAAGCATGCTCCGGCGACCACTCCCCAGATGAGACTGCGGCTCGCATTTTCCAAAAACCAGCTGTAAAATCCTGTTGTCTGCAGCGTTGGAACGATTGAACTCATGATTTCCATTCCCATCAGAACGGCAGCGAAGCCGGCGGCTGCCATGGTTAGATAACGGATGGCATGCAGGCTCCCCGCTGCGCTGCTGCGGGACTGAACGATCCCGTCCGGTATGAGCCAAGCCACGCCGCAAATCCCAATAGAAGTTAGCAGGATAGGTATGGCTGCGTCGGATATATGGAGACTGATCAATTCGGTCGTTAAACAGGAGCCGATATTCGTTCCGAGTATGATGCCTAATGTCCTAGGAAAAGTCAGGAGCCTCGCGTTGACGAGACTGATGGTGAGGGCGGTTAAGGCACTGCTGCTCTGCAGCAAGGCGGTCATGACGGTCCCGGTCACCATGCCGCGCAGCGGCGTTTCCGTAAACTTTTCGAGTATCCCTTTTAAATAGGGTCCCGCCCAACGCTGCATCGCAATTTCCATCACTTTCATGCCAAAAAGAAATACTGCCAGTCCCGCGAGCAGCGGGATCATGATAGAATGGAACATATGAAACTCCTTTGCGGCATTTTCAAATTTACCTGTTGAAGACCAAGATCCTAATTCAATATATGATGGAATTTGTACAAGCATGATCATTCCTTTTTCATATAAGAAAACTTGATTATTCACGGCGATTAAACAATAGAAATGGGGGACCGGCTATGGGAGTAGAACTCATCCTTGGCAGAGCGGGCAGCGGCAAAACAGAATGGGTACTTGGTGAAATGGCTCAAAAAATGAAACAGGAACCGCTGGGCAGCCCATTGATCTACTTAGTGCCGGAGCAGGCCAGCTTCCAGGGGGAGCTAGCCTTGAATTCACGGATGGGCTTGAGTGGCTCCGTGAGGGCCCAAGTGTTAAGCTTTCAACGCCTTGCTCATAGGGTAATGCAGGAAACAGGAGGCACTGCTCGGCTCCCTATCGATGATTTGGGGAAAACGATGCTCCTTCATTTGACGATGAAGCGCAATCAAGAGCGGCTCTTGTCGTTTCGGCATTCGGGCCAGCAGCTTGGGACAATGGAGCGAATGCTGGATTTGTTCAATGAATTTAAACGATATTGTGTGACACCTGAGGTGCTGCGGACCATTCAAGCGGAGCATCAGGATTGGTCGGACAAGCTCGCAGACCTTCATTTGATTTATGAACAATATGAGGCGCTGCTGCTTTCGCAATATATCGATTCAGAGGAAGTGCTGCATATTTTAGCCCAGCAAGTAGAGCAATCCGCTTACTTGCAAAGCGCTGAAATTTGGATCGACGGATTTCACGGCTTCACGCCGTTGGAATACGTGGTCATCGCAAAGCTGATGAAGCACTGCAGCAGTGTACATATCACATTCTGTGTGGATCGTGACTATGAAACGGAAGAGAAGGTTCACGAGTTTGCGCTTTTTTATCCCGCTGCAGCGAATCTGATTCGGATGAAGAAGCTGATCGAGGAGCATTCGATTAAACTGGAGGGCGTTACAGACTTGAATCGATCGGGAGAAACGCCGCATCGTTTTAAAGCAGCTCCGATGCTGGCTCATTTGGAGAAGCATTACGGGAGCCGCAAGCGGTACGGGAGCGGCAAGGAGCTGGATGATTGGAGCCAGCAAGCGGATCTACAGCTGTTCGCCGCATCAGGTAAAAGAACGGAGATCGAGCATATCGCAAGGGAAATGATCCGATTGGCGCGGGAGGAAGGCGCAAGATGGCGGGATATACTGATCGTCTCACGGAATCTATCGTCTTACGAAGATGTTATTGCCGGGGTGCTGGAGGACCACGGCATTCCGTATTTCCTCGATCAAAATCGGAAGGTTTCCCAGCACCCGCTGATTGAGTTTATTCGGTCCGCCTTGGAAACCGTGGTGAAAAATTGGCGATATGATTCTGTTTTTCGCTGCATACGAACGGAATTTCTGCTTCCGCTTGAGCCGGTGCCTGAACTTGCGGGAGCGGACAGCACCTTCGACCTGCTTTCATTCGGAGCGGAATTCGAAGTGTGGCCGCTTAAAGCGCGCAGAGGAATGGACGAACTGGAAAACTACGTTCTTGCCTTTGGGATTCAAGGCTCCAAGTGGGTGGACAAAAAGCCTTGGACGAGCCGGTTCAGTCTATCCTCCTTTGACTCGGAGCAGGAAGCGGATGAAGCGGAAAAGGCTTTTCTTCATCGAATCGAGGTGTACCGAAGCTGGGTCGTGAAGCCATTGGATGCATTTCAGCGGAGAGTGAAGCGGGCGGACAATGTGAAAGAATTCGCCGATGCGCTGTTCCAGCTGCTGGATGAAGTTGGTGCACAGGAGCGGCTGGAGCGATGGAGCCGGGAAGCTGCAGATCAAGGAGAACCTGAACAAGCACGGGAGCATCTGCAAATATGGAACAGCGTCATGGACGTGCTGGATCAGCTGGTTGAAGTGATGGGTGAAGAGACGCTTCCGCTGGAGTGGCTTTCCGAGCTTCTTTCCGCCGGACTAGACCAGATCCAGCTCGGACTTGTTCCTCCCGCGATCGATCAAGTCGTCGTGGGATCCATGGAGAGAACGCGTCCAGGCGTTGTCAAATATTTATTTATGGTCGGAGTGAACGATGGGGTGATTCCTGCGAAGCTGGTCGAGGACGGCATCCTTAGCGAAGATGAGCGGGAGCGGTTTGCCGAGCAGGGAATCGAAGTCGCACCCAGCAGCAAGCGTAAATTGCTGGACGAGCAGTTTATGCTGTATACGACGTTTACGGTACCTTCCGCGAGATTGTATGTATCGTATCCCCTGGCGGATGAAGAGGGGAAATCATTGCTTCCGTCGGAATTCGTGCGCAGGCTGGAAATGATGTTTCCGATGTGCAAAATTCAATTTTGCAGCCCAGAGCCTTATTCGCCGAACGATGTAAACGAGCAGCTAGGCTACATCGCGCGTCCGCTGACGACACTGACGTATTTGGTACAGCAGCTGAGGCAATGGATCCGAGGTGCGGATATTCACGATGCCTGGTGGGATGTGTATAACTGGTATACCCGTGAGCCGTTATGGCAGCCGCTGCTGAAATCCCGAATGTACGGATTGTTTTATACGAATCAGGAGCAAAGATTGTCGGCCGATACGAGCAGAAGGCTGTATGGTGTGCGGCTTCGGGCGAGTGTGTCCCGGATGGAACGATTCGCGGCCTGTCCTTTCTCGCATTTCGCATCTTACGGACTCAAGCTGATCGAACGGAAGCTGTACCGATTGGAAGCGCCCGATATTGGACAGCTGTTCCACGCTGCTTTGACCCTGATCGCAGTCGATTTAGGTGAACGAGGCGTGGAGTGGGGAGATTTAACCGCGGAAGAGTGTATGCTTGAAGCAGAGAAGGCCGTCGAGCAGCTTTCACCGAAGCTGCAGAGTGAAATATTGCTGAGCTCGAAGCGTTATGACTACATTTCGAGGAAACTTAAAAATATCGTAGGCCGCGCATCCGTAGTTTTAGGGGAACAGGCCAAAAGGGGCTCCTTTTCACCAGTAGGTCTGGAGATCGGATTCGGAACCGGCCAGAAGCTCCCTCCTTTAGTGATGAAGCTGGATAATGGCTGTGAGGTCGAGCTGATTGGACGAATCGATCGAGTGGACCAAGCGGAGGGGGACGGTGCCTTGCTGCTTCGAGTCATTGATTACAAATCCAGCTCAACATCGCTTCAGCTTCAGGAAGTTTACTATGGGCTGTCGCTGCAGCTGCTGACCTATTTAGACGTGGCGATCACACATGCGGAGAAATGGCTCGGGAAGCAGGCGCAGCCGGCGGGTGTGCTCTATTTTCATGTTCATAATCCGCTCCTTCAAAAAGAAAGGCCGATGGATGAGGATAAAGCGAAGGACGAGCTGTTCAAACGCTATAAAATGAAAGGCCTTGTCTTGTCCGATCTGGACATTATTCAAAAAATGGACAAGCAGCTGGAGAAAGGCTATTCCGATATTCTTCCGGTAGGCTTGAAGTCGGACGGTGATTTCTACCGGTCATCCTCTGTCGTCAGTCTGCAGCAGTGGGGGCAGCTTCGCGATTACGTTCGCGGACAAATTAAGCATACGGCGGAGGAGATCTTGGACGGCAACGTGGATATTCAACCGTATCAATTTGGCAAGAAAACACCTTGCGGATTTTGTCCTTATCACGCCGTCTGCCAATTCGATCCGCTGTATGAACATAATGATTATCGAAAATTGCCTGCGCTGGAGCAGGAAGAAATTTGGAAGCGTATTGCAGAGGAAACTGCGGAATAATCGCAGCTTTCCCTTGTTTAACATCGAAGGGGGGAAACCGATTGACACGGCAAATACCGCCTAAACCGGCAGGTACGACATGGACTGAAGATCAATGGAAAGCGATCGCTTCCCGAAACAGCAATTTGCTGGTTGCCGCCGCGGCAGGCTCTGGAAAAACCGCCGTACTGGTAGAACGCATTATACGGCGCATCACGGACGAACAGCAGCCTGTGGATGTCGATCGTCTGTTGGTGGCGACCTTTACGAAAGCGGCGGCGGATGAAATGCGCCACCGTATTCGGGAAGCGCTCGAACGGCAGCTGGAGCAGTACGGCGAATCGGAGCATCTGCGAAAACAGCTGGCGCTGATTCACCGCGCGCATATTACGACGCTGCATTCGTTCTGCCTGGATGTCATTCGCGAGAATATCCAAGACCTTGGCATTGATCCGGATTTCCGCATTGCGAGCGAAGCCGAGGGGGATTTGCTGCGCAGAGAGACCATGGAGGAATGCTTTGAAGATTGGTACGGCAAGTCCGACGCAAGTCATCCCTTCTGGCAGCTGGTGGACAGCTACAGCTCGGAGCGAAGCGACGAAGGATTGTACCGTTTGGTGGAACGCATTTACGAATATTCCCGCAGTCATCCTGCGCCGAATGAGTGGCTTCGCAGAACGGCAAGCGCCTTTACACTGGAGGAGGGTAGCAGCATGGAGCTGTGGATCCGCAGCTTGCTGCAGGATGCCCATCTTCAGCTGTCCACTGCAGTGGATGCGATGCAGGCCGCGCTGCGCTGGACGGAGAGGCCGCTTGGACCGGAGCCATATCGCGAGCAGTTCATGCAGGAAATGGAGCAGCTGGAACGGCTTTGTGCGATTGCGGCCGCGGGAGATTGGGAGAAGCTCCAGGATGCGCTGCAGCAGGACATCTTCGGCAGGCTGAAGCCGTGCCGCGGCGACGGCTATGATAAAGAGCTGCAGGACAAAGCGAAGGGGCAAAGAGACGAGGCGAAAAAGCGATTGAAGAAGCTGCAGGAGCAGCTGTTCAACCGAACCCTGGAGGAATACCGCAGCGAATGTGTCCGGCTTGCGCCGCTCATGTGTACATTCACCGAGCTTGTCCAGGATTTCGCTGAAAGATACAGCACGGTAAAACTGGAGCGCGGTCTTCTGGACTTTAACGATCTGGAGCATTACTGCCTGCAGGTATTAGGTCGAGCCGGCGAGAATGGGCAGCTACTGCCCACCAAAGCGGCGCTGCATTACAAGGAATTTTTCGCGGAAGTGCTGATTGACGAATATCAGGATACAAACCGTGTTCAGGAATCCATATTAGGGCTTATTTCCAAGGACGAGCCAGGAAACCGTTTTATGGTAGGGGATGTAAAGCAGAGCATCTACGGCTTCCGTCTAGCGGAGCCGGGTTTATTTCTTGAAAAATACAAGGGATATGGTACGGAAGAAAGCTCGCAGCACAGCGATGAGGGCGTCCGTATTGATCTGTCCCGCAACTTTCGAAGCCGCGGCGAGGTGTTGGATGGAGTCAACTATATATTTCGCCAGCTGATGAACGAAGGGATTGGAGAAATCGCCTATGATCAGCAGGCAGAGCTTGTATGTGGAGCGGATTATCCGCCTTCAGACGAAGCGGAGTCGCCGTATACGATTGAATGCATGCTGCTGGAGAAAGACCACGCCGCGGAGGAAGAGAGCGCATCAGGTGATGCGGACGAGGATGGATTAGAAGAAGAAGCCGCTTCTCAAGACAGCGCGATGGATCTTGATACGGCGCGGCTGGAAGCGAAAATGATCGCTCTTCAGATCCACCAGCTGGTAGGCAGAGACCGCCAGCCGTTCATGGTATATGACCGCAAGCTGAAAGGGAAACGGCCGGTTCAGTATCGGGATATCGTCATCCTGATGCGTTCGCCGCAAGGTTGGGCGCCGATCATGATGGAGGAATTCAGGCAGTCCGGCATTCCGTGTTATGCAGATCTGAATTCCGGTTATTTTTCCGCCGGGGAAATTGAAATTATGCTGTCACTGCTGCGGACGATTAACAATCCTTATCAAGATATTCCGCTGGCTGCCGTGCTACGCTCCCCGATCTATCGGTTTACGGCCGAAGAAATGGCGCTCGTTCGGGCAGGCCATAAAACGGGGTTGTTCTACGATGCGGTAATCGCTTATGGCGAATCGGCATCGGCGGAGGATATCCATTTGCAGGATCGGGTTCGTCTGTTCATTTCCGATTTGGAGCGTTGGCGCAACATTGCTAGAGGGATGACTGTCGCCGAGCTGATTCAAGATATTTTCCGCAGGACAGGATATCTGGACATGGTTGGAGGCTTTCCCGGCGGATCGCAGCGTCAGGCGAACCTACAAGCGCTTCTGGAGCGTGCGAAGCAGTATGAAGCGACTTCTTTTAGAGGATTGTTTCGTTTTCTCCGGTTTATAGAGAAAATACTAGAATCCGGCGGCGATTTAGGTGCGGCTCGCGCTTTAGGAGAGCAGGAGGATGTCGTCCGCATCATGTCGATTCACAAGAGCAAGGGCTTGGAATTTCCAGTCGTTTTCGTTGCCGGGCTCAGCAAGCAATTCAACCAGCAGGACTTGAATCAGCCATTCCTGATGCACAAGGAGCTGGGCTTTGGTCCGAAGCTGGTCGATACGGAGCTTAGAATCAGCTATCCTACGCTTCCGAATCTAGCGATTCGGCGGAAGCTTCGATGGGAGATGCTGGCCGAGGAAATGCGCGTGCTGTATGTGGCATTGACTCGTCCAAAGGAGAAACTGTTCCTTGTCGGTACGGTTAAAAAAATGGAAAAAAAGATCGAACAATGGTCGCACGCATTGGATATAGATGGCTGGGCGCTTCCGGATTCGATGCTTTCGAAGGCAAACAGCTATATGGACTGGCTCGGACCGGTACTTATTCGTCATTGCGAAGTACAGGGACAGATACAGTCCAGGTCGAACGGCGCAATGGACCTTCAATCCGATAAGCTGCTGAAGGACGCTTCACAGTGGAAGCTGTATTTCGTGAAGGCACAGCAGTTTGCGGAAGCTGCTGCAGCGGTGGAGAGACGCACCGAAACATTGACCGAGAGCTTACAGAAAGCAGCACAGCTGCAGCATATGGGCTCTTCCGCGGAACCGCAGGTGAAAGCGCGTTTGAGTTGGGCGTATCCTTATGCACAGGCTGGTATGCTTTATGCCAAAACCTCCGTAACCGAAATGAAGCGGCTGTCCGAGCTGCAGGCTTCGAAAATGTTCGGCGAAGCATTGGAATGGGATCGTGCGGAGGAGCAGGTAAAATCATACCGCTCCATCAAGAGTCTGCTGCGGCGGCCCCGTTTCAAGGAGGAACAGAAGCTTACCCCAGCAGAGAAGGGGACATTGTATCATGCCGTGATGCAGCATATTCCGTTGGACGAGCCGGTTAGCTTCGAAACGGTTGAGCAGACGATCCGGATGATGGTGGAGAAGAGGCTGATGCTCGAGAAGCAGTCTGAAGTGATTCAGCAGGAGAAAATATTCGGATTTTTCCGCAGCGAGATTGGACAACGATTGCTGAGCAGCCCTCGGAAGTATCGGGAATTGCCTTTCAGTTATGTGCTTAAAGCCGGGGAAGTGTACCCAGAAGCGGAAGCGTCGATGACGGACGAACCCGTGTTGATCCAAGGCGTCATCGACTGTTTGTTTGAGACGAAGGACGGATTAGTGCTGGTTGATTACAAGACCGATACGGTTGCTGCTTCTGGCAAGCACCGCATCAAGGAAAAATACGCGGTGCAAATTCGGCTGTACCGACAGGCGATTGAAGCAATCCTGAGTCAGAAGGTCGTAGAGGCTTACTTGTATTTGTTCGACACCGAAGAAGTGATCGATATGCGCGAAGTATAGGAGGGGAAATATGCGAATTCTTCATACGGCGGATTGGCATTTGGGGAAAACACTCGAGGGGAGAAGCCGTCTTCCGGAACAGGAGGATGTGCTGAATGAAATGGTGGAGATCGTCAAGGACGATCAGATCGATTTGATTGTTATGGCTGGCGACGTCTACGATACTGTAAACCCGCCGGCAGCGGCGGAACAGCTGTTTTATGATTCAATCGTTAGGCTGACGCAGAACGGACGCATACCGATCGCTGTTATTTCCGGCAACCATGACAGTCCGGATCGGCTGATGGCCTCTCACCCGATTGCCGAAAAGTACGGGATTCATCTGTATGGTCTGCCTCGGTTGGAGCCGCTCAAGCTTCGTGTCGGTCGGGACGAAGAGGAGGCGATCATCATTCCGTTCTCCTATCCTTCTGAATCGAGGCTGAAGCAGGCGCTGACAGCGGAAGCGGATGAAGGGCGTCTGCAAAAGGCATACTCCGCAGTGATTCGCAGCATGATGGAGCAGGCATCGAAGGCATTTTCCGCACATAGCGTCAACCTGATCATGAGCCACCTTTATACATTGGGCGGTGCGGAATCCGACTCGGAACGTCCTGTACAGGTGGGCGGCGCATATACAGTCGATCCTTCTGCTTTCGATGTCGGCGCTCATTATACGGCGCTTGGCCATTTGCACCGTCCGCAAAACGTGAAAGGTCCTTCGCTGGTTCGTTATTCCGGCTCACCGCTGGCATACAGCTTTTCCGAAGCAGGTCAGGCGAAGTCGGTGACGATTATAGAAGCTGCTGCGGGGCAGCCGGTTCGGTATGAGGAACGGTTTCTTCGTTCTGGAAAACCATTGGTCGCGTGGGATGCGAAGAACGGTCTGCAGCAGGTCTACAGCTGGCTTGAAGAGGGCATCGATGCGGATGCGTGGATTGATTTGAAAATCCATTTGACGGATGCGCTGACGCTGGAGGATATCCATAAGCTGCGAAGTCTGCATTCCGGCATCATTCACATTCGGCCGATCTTTCCTGAGATGGAGCGCCAAGATGCGCCAGGACAGCGGCTGGCGCTGCCGCTGGATGAGCTGTTTCGCAGGTTCTACAGCCGCCAGACTGGAGGCGGGGAGGCAAGTGATGAGCTGATCCGCTTGTTTATGGAGCTCGCGAGCCGGGATGAGGAAGACGAGACGGCATTGGAGGGAATCGGATGAAACCGGTAACGTTAAAAATCAGCGGGCTGCAGAGCTATCGGGAGCTTCAGACGATCGATTTTACCGTGCTGTGCGAAGGCGGAGTTTTCGGTATTTTCGGCCCAACCGGAAGCGGCAAGTCGACGATTCTCGATGCGCTGACGCTTGCGCTCTATGGAAAAGTAGAAAGAGCCTCCGGCGGGACACAGGGCATTATGAATCAAAGCGAGGACAAGCTGTACGTTTCGTTTACGTTCGAGCTTTCGGAGCCGGGCGGAAGAGTGTCTTATCAGGTGGAGCGTCAATTTAAACGTACGAATGAACTGTCTATTGCGACGAGCGCCTGCAGGCTGACTCGTTTCGACGTGGATGGAGAACATGTACTCGCCGACAAAGGGACGGATGTCAATCAAAAGATTGAGCAACTGCTGGGCTTGAGTATGCAGGACTTTACCAGAGCCGTCGTGCTGCCGCAGGGGAAATTTGCAGAATTTTTGTCGCTCAAGGGCAGCGAACGAAGACAAATGCTGCAAAGGCTGTTTAATCTGGAGCAGTACGGAGATCAGCTGCAGATGAAGCTGAGTCAGAAGGTGAAGCAGACCGACATCCTATTCAAACAGCAAAGCGCCAAGCTGGAAGGTCTTGGGGAGGCTTCAGCAGAAACCGTTGAAGCAGCGAAGACCAGGCTCAAGGAAGCGGAGAGCAGACGGCAGGAAGCGCTGGAACGGCAGCGCGGTATGGAAGCATCTTATGAGCGGATGAAAGCGATCCGCGGCTACCAACTGGAGCGGGAGCATTACATAAAGCAGCTGTCCGAGCTGACGCAGCAGGAGGAAGCGATTCGGTCCAAGGAGCTGCGCGTTTCTCAAGCAGAAGCGGCTTCCGGTTTAGAGCCGTACTGGAAAAGGTGGAAGGATACGGAGAAACGCTCGCGTGAAGCCGAACGGGACATAAAGCAGGCCGAAGAAGCGAAACGCCTGCAAGATCAAGCATTTTTACAAATTCAGCAGCAGGTACTGGACATTCAGCAGCTGCGCCAGCGTGAAGAGCCTAAACTGCTCGAGGATATTCAGCGATTCAAGCAGGCGGTGGAGCTGGAATCAGAGCTCTCCGAGCATATGCGGGAAGAGAAGCGACTATCGCAAAGTCATGAACAATATGCAGATCAGCTTGGGAAACAGCAGCAGGAGCTGGCGCAGCTCCAAGACTTGCTGAAGCGTGCAGCGGAAAAGCAGAACCGTCTCAAGGAAGAGTGGAAGAATCTCGAGACGGACGCTCTGCAGCGCAGGCGTATTCGGGATGCCTTCAAGGACAAGCTGCCCTTGCAAACATTGGAGACGGTGGCTCACACCACAGGAGCCGAGTATGCCAAGTTGAAGGAAAGGCTGAACGAAGCCGAACGCATAGAAGCTGAAGATGCAGCTGCGGTTAAGTTACATTCGGAACAAGTTTCGCAGCATATGCTGCAGCTGCTGGAAGAGCTAGGGTATTTGCTCTCCGCGAGACAGCAGCTGGAGAGCTTTATACTGCAGGGTCCGTCATGGCTGGAGCGGCTGGAGCGGGAACGTCTGGAACGCGAACGGGAGCGGCTCGCTGCAGAGCTGGCTGCTCAATTGGCGGATGGGGAGCCGTGTCCGGTTTGCGGCTCTACTCATCACCCGGAACTAGCAGGCGATGATCGGCGGCATCCGCTTGACGGAGTACAAAGCTCTGATGAGATGCACAGACTCCGAGAAGCATTGGATACCTGCAGAGCCTTGCTGACCGATAATAAATCGCTGGAGAAGGAAGCGGAACGCCTGCTGGCTGAAATGCGAAATCATGTATCTGGTGGGGATTTCCCTCAAGCAGAAGATGGCATGATCGCCGAGGCGGCGCCGGCGGCCGAGCAGCTGGATGTCCATGCGGTACTGGATAACACGTCCTGGATGGAACAATTTGCAGCCACTGAGCGAGTCGTAGACCGCTATCGCAGCAGCCTTCCTACCGTGCTGGACGATTGCCGTCAAGCACTTCAAAGGTATACAGAATTTCAGTGGCAGGCGCGGGAAAGGCGGCTGTTGAAAGAAGCTTTAATGGATTCGGAACGGGAGAGCAATGACAGGCAGCAGAAGGCAGCCACTCAGCTGAAGCTCGCGATCAAAGAATGGGCGGAGAAATATGAGCCGTTTACCTTTGAAGAGATCGACGCTGTGCATGCCGCCATGGAAGAGAAGGAGCAGCAGTCGGAAGAGCTGAGGAAACGGCTGGATACCAGTATCGAGTTTCTAGAGACGAAACGAGAGCAGCTCCAGCAGCTCAAAGAGGCATTTTCTGTTACGGAAAAGCAGTGTCTGGAAGCTTCCACCCGGCTTCAGGGTATCCGACAGCTGATTTCTGAGAAGTCCAAGAGGCTTCAGGACTGGTGTGGTCTACTTGAGCCCCGGAAGGCATTGTCGGAAGCGGAAACCCGTTATGACGAACTGAAACAAAAGGAGCAGGAGCTGTTGGTCCAGCAGGATGCGGCTCGAGCGGCCGTCAGCCAGGCTGATAATGCATTTTCCAGAGCGGAGGAAGCCGGCAGCCGTTTGCAGGAGGAGAAATCAAGAACCGAGAAGGAATGGCTGCAGGCGTTGGAGTCGAGTCCATTCAACGACGAAGCTGTCTTTAGGGAAGCTTTATCTGCTCCAGAGGAGATTCAGCGTTGGGCTGCAGAAATTAAACAATTCCGCGAGACCCATCAACAACTGCTCCTAAAAATCAAAGATCTGGAAATCAAACTGGGAGAAGACCGGGTCAGTGAAGAACAGTGGGTTCAAATGACAGAACAGCTGCATTCGGTCAAAGCGCAGGTGGATTCGCTGCTATCTGAGCAGGCGAAAGCTGAAAGGGATGTGGAGGAGTTATCCGCAAAGCATACATTGTGGCTGCAGTTGAGAAAAGCGGCCGATGAAACGAAACATGTGCTGGATCAATATGCCCATCTGCAGACGATCCTGAGAGGAAATGCCTTTGTAGAATACATTGCCGAGGAGCAAATGATGCAGGTAAGCCGCTTGGCGTCCGAACGACTGGGACAATTGACACGAGGGCGATATGCAATTGAGGTGGATTCCGCAGGTGGCTTTATCATCAGAGATCAGCATAATGGCGGCTTAAGAAGACCGGTTTCCACGCTGTCTGGCGGTGAAACCTTCTTAACCTCGCTAGCGTTGGCACTTGCTTTAAGCTCACAGATTCAGCTTCGTGGACAATTCCCTCTAGAATTTTTCTTCCTGGATGAAGGCTTTGGCACATTGGATCCAGATTTATTAGAGACTGTTGTAAACGCACTTGAAAAGCTGCGCAATGATCATGTCAGCGTCGGCGTTATCAGTCACGTGCCGGAATTAAGGGCCAGACTCCCGCGCAAGCTGATCGTCACGTCAGCGAACGATACAGGACTCGGCAGCCGAGTTCATTTAGAAGCGTTGTAAAATAAAAAGGGCTGCCCGCGATTTGAAGTGACCCCAATTCGTTAGATCACACTAACCGTTGGAGGTCCTTTTTATCGGCGGGCAGCCGTTTTTAAATCATTATTTTTTCTTTGATTTTGCAGTCATATCGTCCTGTTGGTTTCCCTTTTGCTTTTGATTTGCTTCATTGTTGATATTGCGGGACATGAGTTTCCCTCCTTCCAAGCGCGTTGTACTTTCATCATGCATTATGCGCGCAGGGAAGATGTGATATGCAGCTCACAATTTAGGAGCGCTTCAATTGGTTTGCTTTCTCCTCCATGGTTACCGATGCCAGATCATGATTTCCGTATAAATCGAGCACTCCTAATAAGGTTTCATCGGGAATATGACCGGCTTCCTCTTTCGGGACGGCGAGCTCCATCATTTTCAGCAAACGGGGATTATGTTGTTGATCGGGATAAGCTTTTAAATAAATCTCCATCGGATCAAGATCGTGGTTGACGCACCACTGCGTAAATACAAGAATCATCATTTCCTCATCCTGTTTGAACTGCTCGATGATTTTCTCTTCGATTTCCTTTGAATTCATCAAGTTCTCTCCTTCTATTGACGCAAGCTCTTCCTATTTTATCACATCTATATGTCGCCGTTCAGCACAAAAAAATTAGCTCATATAGATAAGGGCGAGCCGATGAATCAGCCTTCAGTTTCGGGGGAGGGGGATTCCGGGAATACCCTAATTTCAGGGGGGCAGGCTTATGCCAACACGATTTTGAAGCGTACTTTTTAAAAAAATGCTGCTCGCAGTAGCCAAATGCCCATAGGCGAATATACTGCCTTTGGAGGTGTTCGTAATGCACAAAAAAGAAGCTTACGAGTTATGCAAAAAGCATGTCAATCAATTTGTGATGATTCACACGAAAGATGGTCAGACGATGCATGCAATCATCGAAAACGTGGATGAAGAGAATGTATACTTAGCGATGCCAGTACCGGGAGTAGCTCAAACTGGATCATACAGGTACCCTTACACATCAACTGGCGTTTATCCCGGTTATGGCTACGGTTATGGAGTACCGGGCTATACGGGAACGGGAGCTTTACCGGGAACAGTAGGCGGATACGGTTATCCGGGTGGTTATGTGCCAGGTTTGCAAGGCTATCCAGGTTATCCGGGATATGGCTATCAACCGGGCCAATATGGAGGTTTCCCTGGAGGATACGGGGGATATGGATATCCAGGCGGATATGGACCGACAGGATACGGTACAACCGGACAAACGAGATATCCATTCGGTTTTGGCTTCGGCTACGGTTATCCGTTCGGTTTCGGCTATCCATGGTACTTCCGCCGATTCGGATATCCACTCGGTGGAATAGCCGGTCTTTCGCTGCTTCCATTCTTTATCTAGTGGCAAAGGCATTCGTTGCGAATATTTTCGCGAATATGGAAGGCCCCCGCTGCCTAGAAACGATTGCGGGGGCATGTTTTTTTATGGAAAGTTATATACATGATGAATATCTTTAGGGATTTTGCGGGCCATACCGGTTTGGATGGCTGCTTCGATGACTCTTCTGCGAATCATCGGCACGACCTGATCGTTAAATACGCTTGGAATGATGTAAGATGGGCTTAACTCGGCATCAGAGATCACGGAGGCAATTGCTTCCGCTGCAGCGAGCTTCATCGGCTCATTGATTTCTTTGGCTCTGCAATCCAAGGCTGCTCTGAACATGCCCGGAAAGCAAAGGACATTATTGATTTGATTCGGGTAATCCGATCTGCCTGTCGCAACGACTGCGGCAATATCCTCAATCAACTCGGGTTTGATTTCCGGTTCGGGATTGGCCATTGCGAACACAATCGGCTGCTTCGCCATGCTCTGTACATCCTCACGCTTTAGAATTCCTCCGGCTGACAAGCCAATAAAAACATCTGCTCCTTTAATAACTTCACTTAAGGAACCCTTCACAGCATTCGGATTCGTATGCTCCGCATACCACTGCCAAATCGGATTGTCGTAGCTCTCTTCACGATGCAGCGCGCCGGCGCGATCTACACCGATCAATTCTTTGACGCCGCCGGCCAGCAGTATTTTGCTGCAGGCGACACCTGCCGCACCGATCCCGCAGACGACCACCTTCACATCCTTGATGCTTTTCCCTATGGTTCTGAGCGCATTCAGCAGTGCGGCATACAGGACTACTGCCGTGCCATGCTGGTCATCGTGAAAAACGGGAATATCCAGCTCTTTGCGCAGCCGCTCTTCGATTTCGAAGCAGCGGGGAGAGGCGATATCTTCCAGATTGATGCCGCCGAAGGCAGGTGATATGCGAATGATCGTTTCGATGATTTCCTCCGTATCGCGTGTATTCAGGCTGATCGGGAAAGCATCGACATTGGCCAACTGCTTAAACAGCATCGCTTTCCCTTCCATCACCGGCATAGCTGCGTTTGGGTGAATGGTCCCTAAACCGAGCACGGCGCTGGAATCTGTTATCACGGCAATGGTGTTTCTTTTGATGGTCAAGTTGTAGGCCTTGTCAGGCTGTTCATGGATGGCCATGCATACCCTTGCCACATCCGGTGTATATACCCGGGACAAATCGTCACGGTTCGTGATCGGTGTTTTCGGTTTTGTCTCGATTTTTCCGCCCAGATGGAGTAAAAAGGTCCGATCGGAAACGTGAAGAAGTTTGACCCCATCCAATTGTTCTACTCTTTGAATGATGGTGTCCATTTTCGAATTGCTGTCGGTCGTTACGGTAATATCTCGAATACTGAAACTCGGAGATGTGGAGATCACATCGATCGCAACCATATCTCCGCCAGATTTGGATACTGCTGCAGCGATTTCCGCGAACTTCATTTGTTCGTTTGTCATTTCCAAGCGAAGAATAAAGCTTTTCCCGCCTAAATTGTTCATTATGTGCCTCCTGTATGATGATTTCCTTCCAGAATGGACGAGAACGCCCCTTTTCAGGTAAAATAGAAAGAACTATATTGTAGAAGGAGTCAGGTCAATGGAAAATTGTATTTTTTGCAAAATTGTCCAAGGTGAAGTGCCTTCCAACAAAGTATTTGAGAATGAACACGTCGTTGCATTTCACGACATTTCGCCTCAAGCGAAAATACATATCTTAATTATTCCCAAAAAACATATTCCTACCATGAATGATTTAGAAACAGAAGATGCATTTCTGCTTGGTGAAATTCATTTGGCCGCGGGTCAAATCGCTAAAGAGTTCGGAATTCACGAGAGCGGATACCGTCTGATCAACAATTGTAATCAGGATGCCGGACAGGTCGTATTTCACATTCACTACCACTTGCTGGGCGGTGAAAAACTAGGCGCCTTGAATGGTTGACACTGTCCGCTTCCATAACATATAATGTTGTTTGATATACCGTTTTCTTTGGACGGTCTGCTCGGAGGGAGGGAAAGCTGGTGTCTGAAACGAAAGTTCGCAAAAATGAATCACTTGATGCCGCACTGCGTCGCTTTAAGCGTACAATTGCAAAAGACGGAGTATTGGCAGAAGTAAAAAAGCGTAAACATTATGAGAAGCCTAGCGTGAAGCGCAAGAAAAAGTCTGAGGCTGCTCGTAAGAGAAAGTTCTAGGAGGAACAATACTGACATGAGCTTAAGCGAACGATTGAATCAAGATATGAAGCAAGCGATGAAGGACCAGGATAAATTCAAACTCTCCGTTATCCGTATGATCCGTTCCTCGATAAAGAACGTGGAGATTGACCAGAAGAAAACCCTGGAAGACAGCGAAGTGCTTGATATTCTGAATCGCGAACTAAAGCAAAGGAAAGATTCCCTCCAAGAATTTGAGAAAGCGGGTCGCGAAGATTTAGCGGCAAACTTGCGGCAGGAAATTGACGTCATTACCCAGTATATGCCCGCCCAATTAACGGAAGAAGAAGTAAAATCTATAGTACAACAGACCATCCAAGAAGTAGGTGCCTCTTCCAAAGCGGACATGGGTAAGGTGATGAGTGCCCTTATGCCCAAGGTAAAAGGAAGGGCCGACGGAAAGCTTGTTAACCAATTGGTGCAGCAGCTGCTGCCATAAAATAAGCTTCAGCAAAAAAACACTCCTTTATAGGAGTGTTTTTTTGCATGCAAAATTATTTCAGACACTTAGATTTCCCAGCAATGATGAAATTTCATATTTCTCACATGAAACGGAGTATGGTATCGTAACGTATAAGATATCATGAAATAGAAGTTTGCCGATACGGAGGTTAGGTATACATGCAAAGTCTATGGTTTCGGAGAACGATGCTTCTTCTGTTTATGATATGCATGACAGTCGGAGGCACTCTTCACGCGCAAGCGGATGAACCGACAAGTCCGAACGACTTGGTCTATGTCATTCCCATTGAGCAGTCGATCGAATCCGGTCTGCACAGCTTTTTAGAGAGAGCGGTACAGGAAGCGGAGGATGCAAGAGCGCAGCATATCATTTTCACCGTTGATACATTAGGCGGTCGGATTGATAAGGCGATGGAAATTGCGGATATGATCAGCGCTCTAGATATTCCGACGACGATGTTTGTCGAAGGAAAAGCGATTTCGGCAGGAAGCTACATTTCTCTACACGCAGACGAAATCATTATGGCGCCTGGCTCAACGATTGGGGATGCGGCCGTAGTAAACGGCAGCTCCGGCGAAAGAGTCACAGATTCGAAAACAGTATCGTTCTGGAAAGCAGAGATGAGCAGTGCTGCGGAATTGAACGGGCGCAATAAGACGTATGCCGAAGGTATGGTCGATGATCAAATGGTTGTCGACATTCCCGAAATAGGAAAAACGTTTGGCAAGAATCAGCTCGTCACCTTTACTGCGGAACAGGCTGTGAAAGCAGGTTATGCAGAAGGCACTGCTCGTAACCTAGATGAGGTGCTGGAACAGATTGGCCATAGTCAATCAGGAATCATTCATGTGGAGCCGACTTTTTTTGAAGAGCTGGCGAGATTTGTTTCCAGCTCAGTGATTACGACCTTGCTCCTCATCATTGGTATCGCAGGGATTGCCATCGAGATGCTCGTACCCGGCTTTGGATTTCCTGGCATTTTGGGGATCGTTTCGTTCGGAATTTATTTCTTCGGGCACTATATTGCGGGCTTTGCCGGAATGGAGAATGTCTTCTTGTTTTTCCTGGGGATCGCGCTTCTGATTGCTGAAGTATTTATTCCTAGCTTCGGTATATTGGGGACGCTCGGAACGGTCAGCTTGATTATTGGCGTCGTCATGGCCGCTGCGGATACAGGCAGTGCGCTCATCTCATTGGGGATTGCCTTCGTCATTGCAGTTATTATTGTCGCGATCGTGGCAAAAATATTTAAGCATCGCGGTGTTTGGAATCGATTTATATTGAAAGAGCAGTTGAATCAAGACGAAGCCTTCACACAGAAACAGTCTGAGTTGATGAACCAGATTGGAGAAGCGCTGACGCATCTGCGTCCAGCCGGAACGATGCTGCTGGAGGGCGGCAGACGTGTGGACGTCGTGACTTCGGGAGAATATATTCAAAAGGGCTCTCGAATTCAGGTAATAAAGGTAGAAGGCAGCCGTGTCGTTGTGCAACAAATTGCCTCTCCTCATCAAGATTCCTAATCAAGCTTTGCTTGAGGAATATAAATATTCGACAATTGAGAAAGGAAGATGTATCACATGGAAACTGTTACATTGTTGGTGATCATAGCCGTCGCCATCATTGCATTATCTGTATTTTTCAGCTTCTTCCCGCTGATGCTGTGGATTACAGCCATATCTTCGGGGGTACGTGTCGGAATTATTACACTTGTCGCTATGCGTCTTAGACGTGTTATTCCAAGCCGAATTGTAAATCCGTTGATCAAGGCGCACAAAGCTGGTCTGGGTCTCAGCATTAACCAATTGGAAAGCCATTACTTGGCAGGCGGTAACGTTGACCGGGTTGTCAACGCGCTAATTGCCGCGCAGCGCGCGAATATCGATTTGATTTTTGAAAGAGCAGCAGCGATTGATTTGGCCGGCCGCGATGTATTGCAAGCGGTGCAGATGAGTGTCAATCCGAAAGTGATCGAAACGCCGGTCGTTTCCGCTGTGGCGAGAGACGGGATTGAAGTAAAGGTTATTGCTCGGGTGACGGTGCGTGCAAACATCGACCGCTTAGTCGGGGGTGCTGGTGAGGAGACGATCATCGCCCGTGTCGGTGAAGGGATTGTTACCACTGTCGGTTCCGCAGCCAGTCACAAAGAAACGTTGGAAAATCCAGACTCTATTTCTAGAACTGTACTGGATAAGGGACTTGATTCCGGAACTGCCTTTGAAATTTTGTCGATTGATATTGCAGATGTTGATGTAGGTCGAAATATCGGTGCTCAGCTGCAGACGGATCAAGCGGAAGCGGATAAGCAAATCGCTCAGGCAAAGGCGGAAGAAAGAAGGGCGATGGCGGTTGCGCTGGAACAAGAAATGACGGCCAGAGTGGCAGAAATGCGCGCGAAGGTGGTCGAAGCGGAATCGCAAATTCCTCTAGCGATGGCAGAAGCGCTCAAGCAAGGGAATATGGGCGTAATGGACTATATGAATTACAGGAACATTGATGCCGATACGCAAATGAGAAATTCGTTCGGAAATATGAGCGGTACGAGCGATCGGGATAATAAGGACCTCGGTGAATAATGATGGAAAGCCTCTTGGATTTAATCGTATCCAATATCGGCTTCGTGATCGTAGCCTTGGTCTTCGTGTACAGCTTTTTTAAAGGAATGGTGAAGTCCGGTACGAATCAGACGAAGCGCCAGCCTAGAACTCGGCAAGGAATGCCTTCGTTTGGCGGGCAGCCGCCTCATGCACCGAAGCGCCAACGTGTGGAGCGCCCATCTGTACAACAAGCGAAGATGCAGTCGGAACGGCCTCGTCCATCGAAGCAAGCGATAAGCGAGACTGTACAGAAAAAGCCGGAACCGTCAGCTCGAATGGCCACGACAGCACGTACCGTGCAGATGTCTAATTCGATGATCAATAAACCGAGAAAGGCTGGTCCGCCTGTGAAGCGTACCATGTCCGTCAAACCGGATCCGGTTCAGGGAATGATGTGGGCGGAAGTTTTTGCACCGCCAAGAGCGAAGCGCCCCTACGGTAGAAATCGTATTTAATTGATGGATTGAAATCTCAACCTTCCATGCTGGAGGTTCAGACTGTGGAGATATTTCTCCGCAGTCTTTTTTTGCAGAAAAGCTGTTGAATTTCACTGATGCGATCTTGGATGAAGCCAAGTTTCATTGCTCTAATCACCATATAACCACCGTTCCAGCAGTACGATTTTCCAAATGAGGATTACTGATCAGCTTTATGAGCGAACCGTCGTCAACAAGCCTATGACCGGTTCCAAAAGGAGAATCCCCATAAACAGACTCAGCTGCGACTCATATTTTATGGGATGCGAGCATATGGTGTAAGAGCCTGTGAATTCTCCCTTTCATAGCAAAATCAGGGTAAGCCATAAACGATATAGGAGGCTATTCTACTCATGCTCGGCCTAAATCGGAAGCTAAAAAAATGGACAGCAAATGTGCTGGATTTGCCCAAGGATGTGGTCTTCGACCTTCCTCGAATTACGATGATCGGCAATATGCAGCTGTATATCGAAAATCATCGGGGAGTGCTCCATTTTTCGCCTGAGCAGCTGCAGCTTAAGCTGAGTACGGGAACGATGGAGATCAAAGGAACAGGACTGGTGATTCGAGCTATTTTAACGGAAGAGGTGTTTATCGAAGGCACCATTGACGATATCCGTTACGTTCAAGCTTAACTTTTATAAAGCGATAAGGGGGGCGTGTGACGTGCAATCCGGTTTCTTAACTTATGTGCAAGGTTCGGTTGAAATTGAAGTGCGCAAAGGAAAACAAGAGCAGTTTATTAATGAACTGACGCATCGAAACATTAAAATATGGAATGTACATAAGCGGCCATCTGGAGAAATCCGGATGTCCTTGTTTGTGAGCGATGCAGCCAGGCTCCGGCCGCTGTTAAAGCAGACAGGCTGTCGCATGCATGTGCTGAGAAGAGACGGGCTTCCGTTCTTGCTGAAAAAAATTTGGCGCAGAAAGGTACTAGCCCTCGGCATTCCGCTGTTTTTAGCGGGCATTTACATTTTGACCTCGTTAGTCTGGGGCGTTCATGTGACGGGAAATGATAAGATATCGGAGCAGCAAGTGCTCCAGGCGGCTAGAAAACATGGAATCTATAAATATCAGTGGTCTTTCAAATTGGACGAACCTGAAGCTTTGTCCGATGCGCTGATGCAGGAGCTGCCCGGTGTGTCCTGGGTTGGCGTTCGCAAAGAAGGCACACAAATTTATATTGAGGTGGTGGAATCGGCGCTGAAGGAGGAAAAGCCTCTGAAAAATCCAAGGCACCTGATCTCGACCTCCGATGCCGTGATTACTGAAATTTTCACGGAAAGAGGCGTCCCGAAGGTTGATCCCAATACGCGTGTTAAAAAAGGAGATGTGCTCATATCCGGAGTACTGGGCGACGAGGAGAACCAACAAATTGTCGTGGCGGAAGGAAAGGTAAAGGGGTTAGTTTGGCACGTCATGCATATTGAAGTTCCTTTGACCTCAAAAACGAGAAATTACACCGGAAATATGATACAGCGCAATTATGTGGTGTTCGGCAGCCGAGGCCTGAAGGTCTACGGATACGGAAAAACGGAATTCGAGAAATCGGAGGCAATACGAGAGATCGAGAGATTCTCCATCTTTGGATGGGAGCTTCCGATCGGTTGGATGAGCGAGAAGGTGATGGAGGCCGAATGGACGACGCAGTCCAGAACGGTTGAAGAGGCGAAAACAATCGGTTTAAGTCAGGCGGAGCAGAGACTGCTGGCTAAGGCAGGCGAAGGCGCGGTCATTCATAAAACAAATATTTTGCATGAAAAGACAGACAGTGGTAAAGTTTATATGAAAGTACTGTTCGAAGTGGAACAGAACATTGCTCAGGAGCAACCGATAATCCAGATCAATCAAGGAGAATGAGGCCTGTTGGTTGAACAACAAAAAACAGTAAAAATCGAACTTAAGAATACCTCGGAAGGCTTGTCGCTTTTCGGACCAGGGGATAAATATCTGCATATTATCGAGCAGCAGACCGACGCCAAAATATTAACCCGCGATGGGGAAGTTGTAATTCAAGGCACTTCTAACGAAACCGATTCTCTGCAGCAGCTTTTTGAAGTGCTGTTGGAATTGATCAGAAATGGATATACGATCAGTGAGAGAGACGTGCAATACGCACTAGAGTTGTCCAAAACGTTTCAAGCGGATCAGCTTCTCGATTTGTTCAAAGAAGAGATTACAAGTACGTTCAAGGGAAAATCAATTCGCGTTAAAACGATCGGACAAAGACATTACATTACGACCATTAAAAAGCAGGACATCGTTTTTGGGATCGGACCGGCAGGTACCGGTAAAACGTACTTGGCCGTCGTGATGGCTATTGCTGCTTTGAAGGAAGGCAAGGTCAAAAGAATCGTCTTGACCCGGCCTGCTGTCGAGGCGGGTGAAAGTCTAGGCTTTCTGCCTGGAGATTTGCAGGAGAAGGTCGATCCTTATTTGAGACCGTTGTATGATGCCCTTCACGATGTGCTCGGACTTGAGCAAGTGGCCAAGTTTATGGAGCGGGGAATCATCGAAGTGGCTCCGCTTGCTTATATGAGAGGCAGAACGCTGAATGATTCTTTTATTATTTTAGATGAAGCGCAGAATACAACACCGGAGCAGATGAAAATGTTTTTGACTCGTCTCGGTTTTGGATCGAAGATGGTGATCACCGGCGACATCACTCAAATCGATTTGCCGAAGGGAAAAAAGTCCGGTCTCGTAGAGGCGGAGCGTATTCTTCTCAGCGTGGAAGAGATCGGATTCATCTATTTCTCTGAGCAGGACGTTGTTCGGCATTCACTAGTACAAAAAATCATCACTGCATACAATACGGATGCATTAAAAGATGGATAAGAGAGGAATGACTCTCCCATGATTGCGAAAACATCATCAAATACGTCATCGAAAGCGAAATGGTCCATAAAAATGCAAGGCTGGCAGCAGAATAGAATGGTGCGAGCCGTATTTTACATCTTACTAATCATCTTCTTTTATGTGACTCTAGCCAATCCGGTAATCCCTCCGACCTATAATATTCAAGAAGGGACACGAAGCGAAAGCGACATTCTAGCCCCAAGACAGCTTCTGGATACAGAGGCGACGGATAAGGCGATGAAGGAAGCTGTGGCGAAGGTTCAGGATGTCTATACGACGATTCCCGTCAGATCTACCGATCTCATTGAAAGCATTTACGATAAGCTGGAGACGATTAATGGGGACGAGCAGTTCACGAGCGCGGAAAAGGTGAAAATTTTCCAAAGCTTTTTCCCAAGCGAGTTTAATGTGTTCGTGAATCGAACGATTGTGAATGTGTCGGACAGACCTCAGCTGAAGGCAGAGGCAGAAAAAGAGATCATTGAACAGCAGTATAGGCTGCCGGAGGAAGTATACTTCAAGCTTCCTAGAGCTTCTGTAGATCAAATTGCGGACATGGAGAACGTGACGAAGGATATCGTCTCAAAGCTGGCTAGCGATGCCTTGCTGGATGCAACAGCGGCTAGATCGAAGGTGGCTGAGCTCGTCAACGCATCAGATTTATCTTCGACGACTGCGCGGGAAATTGTTCAGGAAATTTCACGATTCGTCATGATCCCGAACCGATTCTATGACGAGCAGGCTACAAGGGAAGCGGAAGAAGAAGCGAAAGCCAGTGTTGAACCGATCTATTATCAAAAAAACGATGTATTGGTCAAAGCCGGAGAGGTCATTACACCGGAAAAATACAAGCAGCTGTCTGATCTCGGATTGACGAATGCAGAAGATAATTTCTGGTCGGAATTAGGACTCTTATTTATTGTCCTGCTGTTCGTCGCGGCGATCTATATGTTTAATCGGCAGAGCAAGCTGCCGATCAGTACAAACAACAATCAACTGCTGATGCTGACGCTGATTTATATCATCACATTGGTGTGCATGAAAATTGTGCATATGGGTCAAAACCTGGAATATCCCTATATCGGCTTTCTCGCGCCGGTAGCGCTTGGCAGCATGCTCATTTCGGTATTGCTGGATCATCGTCTGGCATTTGTCTCCGTCTTGATCATGAGTATTGTGTCCAGCATGATGTACAACCAAGATTCGGGACAAGCTATATTTGATTTTCGATTTGGTCTTGTTTCTGCCGTGGTCGGTCTTGTTTCGGTTTTTGCGATTAATAAAGCAAGCCAGCGTTCGATTATTTTACGAGCGGGCTTATTGGTTTCGTTGTTTTCGATCATTGCGATTACAGCGCTGCTGCTGCTCCATAATGATTACACGACGAAAGATGTTATTATGTCCTACGTATTCGGTGGCGCCAGCGGATTGCTGACTGCAGTGCTTGTGATCGGTCTCCTGCCTTTCTTCGAGGTCACCTTCGGCATTTTGTCGCCGCTGCGACTCGTTGAATTGTCGAATCCGAATCACCCCTTGCTTCGCAAGCTGCTGACTGAAACTCCTGGGACGTACCATCACAGCGTCATGGTAGGCAACCTGTCGGAAGCCGCCGCTGAAGCAATCGGAGCGAACGGTTTGCTCTGCAGAGTTGGTTCATTCTATCATGATATCGGTAAGACGAAGCGTCCGAGCTATTTTATTGAAAATCAAGGAAGCATGCAGAACCCGCATGACCAGATCGAGCCAAGCTTAAGCAAATCGATTATCGTCGCTCATGCGCGTGACGGTGTCGAAATGCTGGAGGAGTATAAAATTCCGAAGCAAATCTGCGATATCGCAGGCCAGCATCACGGCACAACGCTATTAAAATATTTCTATCATAAAGCAATCAAGATGCAGGAAGAGCTTCCGGAAGAGGAACGCGAGGAAATCAAGGAGGAAGACTATCGCTACCCTGGTCCAAAAGCGCAGAGCAAGGAAGCAGCGGTAGTGGGCATTGCGGATTGCATCGAAGCAGCTGTCCGTTCGCTGCGAAATCCGACGATCGAGCACATTGATTCGATGGTCGATAAAATAATTAAAGATCGTTTAGAGGATGGACAGTTCAATGAGTGCGATTTAACGCTCAAAGAACTGGATACGATTGGGAAATCACTGAAGGAATCACTGCTGGGCATTTTCCACTCTCGTATTGAGTACCCGGAAATGCCGGATAAATCCAAGGCAAAGGGAGAACATGCGTCATGAACGTGAGCTTGGAATGGAGCAACGAGCAAGATGTTTATGAAATTACAGATCCATTCATTTCGAAGCTGAAGCAGCTGCTGGAGATCACAGCTGAGATGGAGGGGCTGGAGTCCGGAGAAGTGGACCTTACTTTCGTCGACGATGAGACGATCCATCGGCTGAACAAAGAATATCGGGGCATCGATCGTCCTACCGATGTGCTTTCGTTTGCGATGAGAGAGAATTTGGACGATGATTTGGACATTGTATTTGAAGAAGAGTCGCCTTCGGAAATGCTGGGGGACATCATTATTTCGGTTCCAACGGCGCTTGCGCAAAGTGAGGAATACGGCCACTCCGCGGAGAGAGAGCTAGGCTTTCTGTTCGTTCACGGACTGCTGCATTTGCTCGGTTACGACCATGACGGAGAGGACCAGGAGAAGGTGATGTTCTCAAAACAGGAGAGCGTACTCCTGCAAGCGGGATTAACCAGATGAATCCATGGCGCAAAAGCGCAGTGAAAAGCTTCACGTTCGCTGCGCAAGGGATCGCTTTTACACTCCGAACGCAGCGAAATTTGCAGCTGCATTTCATCGCAGGGCTCGGAGTGGTGATTCTATCTTTTCTCTTAGGCGTCGGCACGAGCCAATTATGTTTGCTGATCTTGGCGATGGCGATGGTCATTGCTTGCGAATTGTTGAATACGGCGGTGGAATGCATCGTAGATTTAGTTCAACCGGAATTTCATCCTTTAGCTAAAGCTGCAAAAGATACCGCTGCGGCCGCTGTTCTTGTATCAGCGGTCTTTGCTGTATGTATAGGCATTCTGATCCTGCTGCCTGAAATCGTTCACGCATCGGATGGGGGAACGCCGCTTTGGAGGTGGCTCGTTATGCTTCTTCTGGGAGCCGCTTATTTCGGGGGATTGTTGTACAGTGCTTGGTATAAACTGACGAATAGAAAAGCAGAAGAACATCAAAAAAAGGAGTGATCCATGGTGAACAGTCTGCAGAGTAAGCTTATCGAAGCGGCGAAAGAAGCAAGGGAGAGAGCGTATACTCCGTATTCGCAATTCAAGGTAGGGGCGGCGCTTTTGTCTCCATCAGGCAAAATATATTACGGCTGCAACGTGGAAAATGCCGCTTATGGACCGACGAATTGTGCAGAGCGAACGGCGTTGTTCAGTGCGATTGCCGATGGTGTTCAGCCTAAATCGTTTCAAGCCATGGCTGTCGTTGGCGATACTGAGCAGCCCATTACACCGTGCGGGGTATGCAGACAAGTGATGGTGGAGTTGTGTTTGCCGGACATGCCGGTATTTTTATCGAATTTGCGAGGGAATGCTGCGGAGACGACAGTAGCGAAGCTGCTTCCCGGCGCTTTTGAGTTAGAGATGTGACAACAACGGAGGGAAAACATGAGCCAAACTTATAAATCCGGATTTGTATCGATTATCGGCAGGCCGAATGTAGGTAAATCCACACTTATGAATCAAGTCATCGGACAAAAAATCGCGATTATGTCCGATAAGCCGCAAACAACACGTAATAAAATTCAGGGCGTGTATACGACGGATCACGCGCAGATCGTTTTCATCGATACGCCAGGCATACATAAACCGAAATCGAAGCTGGGAGATTTTATGATCAAGGTCGCCCAGGGCACGCTCAACGAAGTGGACGCCGTACTGTTTATGATCGACGTTTCACAAGGCTTGGGTGCCGGCGACAAATTTATCATTGAACAGTTGAAAAACATTGACACCCCTGTGATCCTTGGTCTGAACAAAATCGATCAAGTGCATCCGGAAGAGTTGCTGCCGATCATTTCACAGTACAAGCAGCTGTATGATTTTGCGGAATTGGTTCCACTATCCGCGCTGCAGGGAAGCAACGTTGAAACACTGCTGCAGCAAATTATTCGCTACATGCCGGAAGGGCCTCAGTACTATCCGTCGGATCAAGTTACGGATTATCCGGAGCAGTTCATATGTGCAGAGCTCATTCGAGAAAAAATACTGCATTTAACCCGTGAGGAGATTCCGCATTCGATCGCGGTCCAAATCGAGGATATGCGGGTAAAAGAGAATGGACTTGTTGAAATATCAGCGGTGATTTTCGTGGAGAGGGACTCTCAGAAAGGGATTATCATCGGGAAAAGAGGCGCTCTGTTGAAGGAGATTGGCCAGCAGGCTCGGCATGATATTGAGCACTTGCTCGGTTCAAAAATCTTTCTAGAGCTGTGGGTTAAAGTGAAAAAGGATTGGCGCAATCAAGATGCGGTACTGCGGGATTTAGGATTCCGCAACGATTAGATTCAAGCTGTATGTTTCGGCCGAGTCTATATCGTCATTTGATTTAAATCACCTGTTCGATTTGCTTCCGCGATATGCATGCCACTTATTGCATGGGATAGTTGAAGGGCGAAGTTCGCATCCTACTCATATAAGATCAGATATTGGAAAATGTTCTATTATGAACCCACATCATTATCTACATCGAAAGGGTTGAATACGAATGCGAGACTTTTCGTGGAAGTATTTTATGAAGACTGGAGATGTGGATGCATATCTATTGTATAAGCAAATGAATGAACAAAACGGGCAGGAGGAAGTGTTCCAACAGGCTTCCGTAGAAGAACTGCCTGAGTTGGAGCAGGAACTATAATTTTGATCATGGGAAGAGAGAAGCGGTGTTATGCTGCAAAGGGCTGAGGGCGTTGTAATCAAGTCATTTGATTACGGTGAGGGGAACAAAATTGTCAAATTGCTGACAGAAACCGGAAAGGTGACGGTGATGGCCAAAGGTGCTAAAAAGGTCAAAAGCCGCCACTCCGCGGTTGTACAGATGTTTACACATGCTGACTTTGTTTTCTATAAATCTGGGGACATGGGTACATTAAATCACGGGGAAACCATCCAATCCTTTCATGCGCTAAGAACGGATCTGTATAAATCGGCATATGCAGCCTATTTGGCCGAAATTACAGATCGTCTGATGGAGGAACAGGAAGGCAGCTCCGCAATATTTCATCAGTTAATTGCCGGATTCGAAGCTCTTGAAGCTGACAAGGATCCGGTTATCGTGATGCAGACCTATGAATTGAAAATGCTTCATTTAGCAGGCTATGCGCCGATTTTCGATACGTGTGTGTCGTGTGGAGCGAAGGAGCGGCTGAGCTACTTTAGTCCAGGGATGGGTGGGGCCTTGTGCACCGATTGCCAGACACAGGATACGTACCGCATGCCGGTGGACGATAAGGCGCGGAAGCTGCTGTACATGTTGCAAAGACTGGATTTGAAAAGGCTCGGAGAAACGAACGTATCAGACGGCACGAAACAGCAAACACAGCAGTTGTTAAGGCGGTTTATGGATACGCATATTCATATCAAATGGAAGGCTCGATCGTTTTTAGATCAAATGAAGGAGTATGGGATATAAGTGTGTCGATATTTGAAGAACGATATTATTTGCAAAGATTGAAAAAATGGTCGGCACATGCTAATATATGAGAACATCAGCATATTGCCATGCGTTGAGGGAAAAGAGTATCTGTATACGAGCAGTTCAGCGAGTCGGGGATGGTGAAAGCCCGATCGATCGATACAGAGAAGGGCATTCCTGAGCATGAAATCGGAAAGTGGGCTTCTTCTCCGTTCGAAGGTTTCGTTGACAGAGAGGAGTCAAATAGGGTGGAACCGCGGGAGCAGCCTCTCGTCCCTATGCCTTTGTTCAGGCATAGTTGGACGGAGGCTTTTTAGGCTGCATAAAGAAGAAACATATATGAAAAGGAGTGAAGGTCTTGAATTTTCAAGGGATGATCTTGACCCTGCAGGACTATTGGGCGAAGCAAAACTGTATTATCGTACAGCCTTATGACGTAGAGAAAGGTGCAGGCACGATGAATCCGATGACATTTTTACGGAGCATCGGCCCGGAACCGTGGAACGTAGCTTACGTGGAGCCATCCCGGCGTCCCGCAGACGGAAGGTACGGTGAAAATCCAAACCGTCTGTATCAGCACCATCAATTCCAAGTCATTCTGAAGCCTTCGCCGGATAACGTGCAGGAGCTGTATCTGGACAGCTTGAAGGCATTAGGTATCGATCCGCTGGAACATGACATCCGGTTTGTCGAGGATAACTGGGAATCACCGACGTTAGGTGCTTGGGGCTTAGGCTGGGAAGTGTGGCTGGATGGTATGGAAATTACACAATTCACCTATTTTCAGCAGGTCGGAGGCATTGACGCAAACCCGGTCGCGGTTGAAATTACGTACGGCTTGGAACGTCTTGCTTCTTACATTCAAAATAAAGAGAATGTGTTCGATCTAGAGTGGGTGGACGGCATTACTTATGGTGATGTTTTTCATCAGCCCGAATATGAGCATTCCAAATATACGTTTGAAATCTCGGATACGAAACTGCTGTTCACATTGTTCAATATGTACGAAGAAGAAGCGAAAAAGACGATGGAGCAAAATCTGGTTTTCCCAGCATACGACTATGTGCTGAAATGCTCTCATGCCTTTAACCTGCTCGATGCTAGAGGAGCGATCAGCGTAACAGAGAGAACCGGCTACATCATGAGGGTACGCAACTTGGCTAGGGAGTGCGCTGCGGTTTATTTGCAGGAGCGGGAGCGTCTCGGATTCCCTCTACTCAAAAGCAAAGGAGAGGATGGACGTGGCTAAAGATCTGTTGTTAGAAATCGGAATGGAAGAGGTTCCTGCTCGATTTGTGCGGGGAGCGATGGAACAGCTGACAGAACAAATTAAGAAATGGCTGGACGAATCCCGCATTTCATATGAGGAACTTTCGAGCTACGCCACTCCGCGCCGAATTGCTGTACTGGTGAAGGCAGTGGCTGAAAAGCAATCCGATATGACAGAAGAAGCGAAAGGCCCAGCGAAGAAAATCGCTCTTGACGAACAGGGAGAATGGACCAAGGCGGCTCTTGGATTCGCTAGAGGACAAGGCGTGGAGCCTTCTGCTCTATTTTTCAAAGAGATGAACGGTGTGGAATATGTTTATGCGAATAAAAGCAGTGTTGGACAATCCACCATCAGTGTACTGCCCGAAGGAATGAAGCAAATCATTACGTCTTTGCACTTCCCGAAGCATATGAGATGGGGAAGTCATGATTTGCGTTATGTTCGGCCGATCCGCTGGTTAGTATGCTTATTCGGACAGGAGATCGTTTCTTTTGACATTACCGGTGTGGCTGCTGGGAATGTGTCGAACGGACACCGTTTCCTGGGAAATAAAGTGACCTTGTCTGAAGCAGGGCAGTATGCAGATGCATTGAAAGAGCAATATGTCATCGTCGATGTGGAAGAACGTCAGCAAATGATCTTGAACCAGATTCATGAGCTTGCTGCGAAGCAGCAGTGGAACATTTCGATTTCCGAGGATTTGCTGGAGGAAGTATTGTTCTTGGTCGAATATCCGACCGTGCTGTATGGAGGCTTCGAACCGGAATTTCTAGATATTCCGAAGGAAGTGCTGATCACATCGATGCGGGAGCATCAAAGATATTTCCCGGTATTGAACGACAAGGGAGAACTGCTTCCTTACTTTGTCACGGTTCGTAACGGAAACGATCATAATCTGGAGCAAGTATCCAAAGGGAACGAAAAAGTACTTCGTGCGCGCCTGTCCGACGCTAGATTCTTCTATCTGGAGGATCAGAAGCTCGCTATCGAGACTGCGCTGCATAAACTGGATAAAATCGTGTTCCACGAGGAGCTCGGCACGATTGGCGACAAGGTTCGCCGCATTAAGATGATCTCTGAGCAAATCAGCGAATTGCTGTCGTTGGACAGCAAGAAGAATGAACAGGTGAAGCGCACGGCTGCAATATGCAAATTCGACTTAGTTACTCAAATGGTCTATGAATTCCCTGAGCTGCAGGGCGTGATGGGGACGGACTACGCACTGAAAGCCGGAGAGGAGCCGGAGGTGGCCCGCGCGATTTTCGAGCATTATCAACCTCGCTTCTCGGGAGATGAGGCTCCTGCCTCGATCATAGGTGCAGTGGTCAGTATTGCGGATAAACTCGACACTTTGACCGGCTGTTTCTCGATCGGCATTATTCCGACAGGATCACAAGATCCATATGCGCTGCGCAGACAAGCTGCAGGGATTGTTCAAATTATTCAGGCGCATGATTTGCAGCTGACATTATCCCAGCTGTTCAGCATTTCGATGGCCGTATTGAAGAAGAGCGGGCTGCTCAAAAGAAGTGAAGAGGAGATTCATAAGGATTTGATGGATTTCTTTGCGCTCAGAGTGAAGAATGTACTGAATGAATTTACTCGGTATGACGTGGTCGATGCAGTACTGGCCGCCGGCTGCGAGCACATTGGTTCAACGATCCGCAGGGCGCAGGCGCTGGATGCGGCTGTTCATACCGATGGAATGAAAGAGACGGTAGAATCGTTTAATCGGGTGCACAATTTGGCGGCGAAAGCCGAACATCAACAAATTCAACCCGCGCTATTCGAGCACGATGCGGAGAAGCAGCTGTTCGAAGCATGGAAGGACCAGGAAGCGGCATATACTGCCGCGCTTGCTTCCGGGCAAGAACAGGAGGCCCTGCAGCGTATCAGCAGCTTGAAGCAGCCGATTGAAGCTTTCTTCGATCAAGTGATGGTCATGGCGGAGGATACGGCTGTTCGCCAGAACCGTCTGGCTCTGCTAAAGACGATTTCCGTTGCTTTCGAACAATTCGCAGACTTTAAAAAACTAGTGTGGTAATGACGGATATGAAGAAAAAATGCCTTAAGGTTTATGTCATATCTGACTCGGCGGGTGAAACGGGGGAGTCGGTGGTCCGAGCGGCCGCCGCTCAATTCCATCCGGTTCAATTGGAAATCACCAGATTCCCGTTCGTTGAATCTAAGACGGCTGTAGACCGTGTCGTTCAATTAGCGAAAGATACGGATGCGGTCATCGCCTTTACACTCGTTATTCCGGAGCTGAAAAACTATCTTCTGCGAAGGGCGTATGAATACGGCATGAGTTGTATTGATGTGCTGGGCCCTGCAGTAGACATGTTCGAACAGCGGTTAGATCAGGAATCAAAGCACGTACCGGGCATTATTCACAGATTGGACGAGCAGTATTTCAAAAAGATCGAAGCCGTGGAATTCGCCGTTAAATATGATGATTGCCGGGATCCGAAGGGGATTCTGAAAGCAGATATTGTACTGGTCGGCGTATCGAGAACTTCAAAGACACCGCTGTCGATGTACTTAGCCAATAAAACATTCAAGGTGGCCAATGTACCTCTCGTTCCAGAAATCAGTCCCCCGGAAGAGCTGTTTATGGCCAAGCGCCACAAAATTATCGGCCTTAAAATCAGCTCAAAAAAGTTAAACGCCATTCGCAAAGAAAGACTCCGGTCACTTGGATTGGGGCAGGATGCCGCATACGCGCAAGTGGACCGAATCGAACGGGAGCTCGTTTATGCGAAGGAATTAATGGAGCGCCTAGGTTGTATTGTGATCGACGTATCCGATAAGGCGGTAGAGGAAACGGCATCGATCATCCAGGAATGGCACTATCGAAACCATTAAACCGTACATCGTGATGCAGATCAGATGCTTCGTTGGTCAGAAATGACATTTATGAAAACTGGCAGGATTTTTTTTCATGTTCGCGTATATAATATTAGAAATTGCAGGCAGAAACGGAGTAATGGGCTATGTCTGAGGAGATTGTCATTTACGTAGATGCCGATGCATGTCCAGTCAAGCAGCAAATTATTTCCGCGGCGAGAGACATGGGCGTAAAGGCCGTGTTCGTATCGACGATTGACCATCATTTGGATCACGGCGGCGGAAGTGAGACCATTCACTATGTACAGCTGGACCGTGCATTTCAATCGGTGGATATGTATATTGCCAATCAGATCAGGCCAGGCCAGCTTCTCGTTACACAAGATTTCGGACTCGCAGCGATTGCCCTTGGGAAAAGGGCAGTTGTTGTTTCTAACCGAGGAGAGCAATATACATCGGAAAATATCGACTATTTGCTGGCAGTGAGGCATTTAAATGCGAAAAAAAGAAGGGGCGGGGGCAAGACGAAAGGTCCAAAAGCCATGACGGATGCGGATCGAAAAATTTTTCTACAAGCTTTGACAAACATTTTGCGTATTTTGCAGGAAAAATAGGCATGGCATCGAATAATAAAGTGTGCATATTGAAGGTGAGCTGATATGAACAGCGGAATGATTCCGGAAGAAACGATTCGAGCAGTGCTGCAAGCTATCGATATTGTAGATGTGGTAGGCCGTACGGTTTCTTTGTCCAAATCCGGCCGAACGAGCTATAAAGGCTTGTGTCCGTTTCATTCCGAGAAAACCCCTTCATTCCATGTGAATCAAGAGAAGCAAGTTTACAAATGCTTCGGCTGCGGCGCTGGCGGAGACGCCATTCGATTTGTAATGGAAGTGGAAGGCTTATCGTTTCCCGAAAGCGTGGCGTTCTTGGCAGAAGAAGCGGGAATACCTGTGCAATGGGACAACAAGGCCTCGGAAGATACCCCAGAGCAAAGAGAAATGCGCATGTGGCTTGAGGCGTATGAATTGACGGCCAAGTTCTATGAGGCGGTGTTAAACGGTACAGAACAGGGTAAACCGGCTAAGCAATATTTAGTCGAACGCGGCTTCACGGACAAAATGATTCGCACCTTTCGAATCGGCTTCGCTCCAGCCTTCTGGGATAAGCTCTCACAGGTATTGGAAAGTAAAGGATATAACTTATCCTCATTGGAGCAGGGCGGATTGGTTCGCCATGGAAACAATGGTTATCTGGATTTATTCCGGGAACGAATTATTTTCCCGATTCACAATCATCAAGGACGAATTATTGCTTTTGCAGGCAGGGTGCTGCATTCAGACCAACAGCCCAAATATTTAAATACACCGGAAACGAAACTTTTTCATAAGAGCAAGGTACTGTACAACCTGCATCAAGCTCGGCCGTATATTCGGAAGAAAAATCAAATTGTGTTGTTTGAAGGCTATGCTGACGTCATTAAAGCATGGGAAGCGGGGGTTGACAACGGCGTTGCAGCCATGGGAACATCTTTAACTTCCGAGCATGCATCCATGATGAAGCGCTATGCAGCTGAAGTCATTCTTTGCTATGACGGAGATGAAGCGGGACAGAAGGCAGCCTATAAAAATCTGCAGGTGCTGGAGCAATCCGGTCTTCATGTGAAAGTCGCGATGCTTCCGCCGCGGATGGACCCCGATGAATATATCATGAAACATGGAAATCGGACTTTTATGACTGAAATTATCGGGTCCCCGCTGACATCGACGCAATTCAAGCTGCAATGGTTTAAACGAAAATACAATTTGAATCAGCCAGACAGCAAGCTTGCCTATATTCGTTCTTCACTGCATATTATATCCCAGCTGCAGGCTCCAAGTGAGCGTGAACTGTATCTCAAAGAGCTTTCTCGAGACTGCGATATTGAAATCGCAACATTAAAGCAAGAAATGCATGAAATGAGGCAGGAAAACCAAAAAAAACAGCGAATTGGGGATAATATACAAAAACCGTGGAATAATGTAATGAATGATAGGAAGAGTACTCCTGCTGCGCTGAAACCGGCTTATTATCATGCCGAAAGAAATCTTTTATACCTTATGATGCACAGTCGGGAATTGACGCTGGAAGTTCAAGAACAGCTTGGAGACCAGTTGAATGTAGAAGTGCATGCGGCATTAGCCGCTTACTTATATGCTTACTTTGCTCAGAACAGCGAAGCCGATGTGAGCCGGTTTGTTTCCACGCTCCAGGAAGATGAGTTAGTCAGAACGGCCAGTACAATCTTGATGATGGAACCCGGACCTGAATACTCTCCTGAAATTATAACCGAGTATATACGTACGATTCAAATCGTGCCCAAGCAAAAATGGCTCGAACAAAAAAAGCAGGAAATGCTGCAGGCGGAAAAAATCGGCGATGTAGCTAAAGCAATACAATTAGGTAGCGAAATTATAACCCTGGAAAGACAGCTGAAAGATCATAATAAAGACAGACAGTAACGACTTTCCGGGGAGGAGGGAGTTGGATTATGGCTAACGATCGGCATACAGAGATGGAACCGGAACTGACTCTGGAACAGGTGAAGGACCAATTAATCGAGATCGGCAAAAAGCGCACGGTGTTAACCTATAAAGATATCATGGAGCGGCTTAGTCCGTATGAGCAGGATCCCGAGCAGATCGATGAGTTTTTCGAAGCATTGGCCGAGCAAGGGATTGAAGTAGTGAATGAATCCGATCGAATGAATCGTTCGGATGACGACGAGGATGATGAATCAGACGAATTTCATCCTGACGACGATCTTTCGCTGCCCCCTGGAATTAAAATTAACGATCCCGTGCGCATGTATTTAAAAGAAATTGGTAGAGTTCCGCTGCTTTCCGCTGAAGAGGAAGTTGAACTTTCCAAGCGCATAGAGCTGGGTGACGAAGAAGCAAAACGCAGATTGGCCGAAGCGAATCTGAGACTGGTTGTCAGCATCGCCAAAAGATACGTTGGCCGCGGAATGCTGTTCTTGGATCTGATCCAAGAGGGCAATATGGGCCTCATCAAAGCCGTTGAGAAGTTCGATCATACGAAGGGCTTCAAATTTAGTACTTATGCAACCTGGTGGATCCGGCAGGCGATTACAAGAGCGATTGCGGACCAAGCCAGAACCATCCGGATTCCTGTTCATATGGTGGAGACGATCAATAAGCTGATTCGCGTGTCGAGGCAGCTGCTGCAGGAGCTGGGTCGTGAACCAACCCCGGAAGAAATTGCAACCGAAATGGAGCTTAGTGTAGAGAAAGTGCGGGAGATTATGAAAATTGCGCAAGAGCCCGTGTCTTTGGAAACACCGATTGGTGAAGAGGATGACTCTCACTTGGGAGATTTCATTGAGGATCAAGAAGCGCTTGCTCCATCTGATGCCGCAGCCTATGAACTGCTCAAGGAACAATTGGAGGATGTGCTTGATACGCTAACGGAACGGGAGGAAAATGTCCTTAGACTCCGCTTTGGTCTGGATGACGGGCGTACTCGTACACTGGAAGAGGTTGGCAAGGTATTCGGGGTTACGAGAGAACGGATTCGCCAAATCGAGGCGAAGGCGCTGCGCAAATTAAGACATCCGAGCCGCAGCAAGAGATTAAAGGATTTCCTCGAATAATCCAATAGAAACGGCGTTGACCGTATATGGATTGAAGAATCTAAGATGAAAAAACCTTTCTGCTTGCAGTAAGGTTTTTTTTCTAGAGCTAGCCCGCGGATGTCGGGAGGAGGGCAACAGAGATGGATTCACAAAAGCGGACGATCATTTTAAAAGAAATAGAACATTGGAGACGAAGCAAGCTTCTTCCCGAACAATACTGCGATTTCTTATACAATTTATATGCAGATGATGAAAACGAAGGAGGCAGCACTGTACAGCGTTCCGTCAAACGCATTCAATCGAGCGGTCTAAAAAGCTGGAGTCTTGGGTTTGGCCTTGTGGGAGTGGTTCTGCTGCTGTTATTGAATTTCCGCCATTTTCCGCTGCTTGCGCAAGTCGCGATCAGCATCTGTATCGTCATCGCGTTAGGCGGATACGGGGTACATCTGCGATGGAAGAAACCGCTCGTCTCCCATGTTTTTATCGGGCTTGCATGTGTAACACTGCTTCTCATGGGAATTATCATCCTCAAGCAGCATACAGGCGGTCAAGAAGGATACCTGCTCTTGTATATTCTCCTATGCAGTATATTATGGGCTGTCTTGGGAATTGTGCTGAAAATGCCGGTATTCCACTTTTGCGGAATCATTTCATTGCTTCTGTTTTACAGCTGGATCCTGCATGGTCGAATTGAATCCGACGCGCCTTGGTATAAAATTCAAATCATGTGGCTGCCGCTGTCCCTGTTATTCATATGGATAGGCTGGCTGTTCACGACGCGTTCTAAGAAAATCGGCGTTGTTTATTTATTGGCCGGAGCGCTGCTCTGGTTTGCTCCTGAAATGTATCAAACGGCCGTACATGCGGAGGTTGGCAACTCCGTACAGATCAGTTTCATGGTTAAGCTGGCTTTTTCGGCATCGGTGTTATTTATTTTTCGTAAAAAGTGGACAGAGTGGGTTATTTCATGAACATACAAATTTCTGAAAGATTAAAAAAAATTGCATCGTTCGTTCCCGAAGGAAGCGTGCTGGCCGATATCGGTTCCGATCATGCGCTGCTTCCAATATTTTTGGCTGCACAAGAGCAAATTGCTTCTGCCATTGCAGGAGAAGTCAATGAAGGACCTTACCGTGCATCCTGTCAAAATGTCAGGCAGCATGGATTGGGAAAGGTAATCGATGTCCGGCTGGGCAACGGCTTGTCCGTCGTGCAGCAAGGTGAAGCAAGCTGCATTACGATTGCAGGTATGGGCGGAAGCCTGATCTGCACCATTTTGGAGGAAGGCAAAGACAAGCTGAAAGGCGTTCAAAGGCTTGTTCTTCAGCCGAACGTCGGCGAGGAACAGGTCCGAATTTGGCTTTTGAAGAACGGCTGGTATTTGGAGCACGAAACGATATTGGAAGAAGATCAGAAAATATATGAAATATTGATTGCGCGCCCTGCGATCTCTGCGGATGAGCTGCGGTTGAATTACCCTGTTACAGCAACCTTATCTCATCAGCTGACGCTGACAAAGGAGGAGCTGCTGTTATTCGGTCCGTATCTAGTCCGGGAGCATTCAGAGGTGTTTCTCAACAAATGGGCGGGAGAACTAAGAAAGCTGGGTCGGGTGATGGACAATATGGCCAATTCAGCTTCTGCGGAAAGCATCGAAAAGAGAAAACGCTTTGAGGAGCATTATAAGCGGCTTAAGGAGGTATGGACTTGTTTGCAAAAGGAGCAGCCGTCATCCAATTATTCGAAGAATGGGTCCCCAAGTCTTTAGCAGTAGAGGATGATAAAATTGGATTGCAGCTGGGAACGCTGCAAAAAGAAATCAAGAAGGTTATGGTCACGCTGGAAATAACCGATGAGGTGATTGATGAAGCCATTGCGGAAAAGGTCGATTTAATCATTGCTCATCATGCGATCATTTTTCGGCCTCTGAAGCATCTGCAAACCGATCAGCCCGCAGGAAAACGATACGAGAAGTGCATCAAGAACGACATTGCCGTCTATATTGCGCATACGAATTTAGACATTGCGGAGGGCGGTATAAACGACATGATGGCCGAGGCATTGGGGATATCCAAGACGAAGGTGCTGTCGGTAACGCAGACCGAACCGCTGCTTAAGCTGGCTGTTTATGTTCCAGAAGAGCACCATGACAAGCTGATGCATGCGGTTATGCAGGCGGGTGCGGGACATATCGGGGCTTACAGCCACTGCAGCTTTAATACGGAAGGCATCGGTACGTTTCTTCCGGAGGAAGGAACAAAGCCGTATGTCGGATCTCAAGGAAAGCTTGAACAAGTGAAGGAGCTTCGATTGGAGACCATCGTGCCGGAACGAAAGCTGAAGCGCGTAGTGCAAGCGATGCTGAAGGCACATCCATATGAAGAGCCAGCCTATGACGTGTATCCTTTAAAACTTGAAGGAAAACCGTTTGGCCTGGGACGTGTCGGCAAGCTGGAACAAGAAGTAACACTGCGTGAATTCAACGAGGTCGTCAAAAAGGCGTTTGACGTTCCGATGACACGCGTCGTTGGAGACTTGGATCGGATGGTTCGCAAGGTAGCTGTTATGGGAGGACAAGGCGCAAGATATATGTCTTCGGCAATATTTCAAGGAGCGGATGTATTCGTTACCGGAGATATTGACTACCATACTGCACAAGATGCGCTGGCGGCAGGAATGTGTCTGATCGATCCCGGTCATCATACTGAACAAATTATGAAATCGCCGGTTGCGGAATATTTGCACAGGCGATTTCAGGAGCAGGGCTATGCGACGGAGGTCGTGGTGTCGAACGTGCAGACGGAACCTTTTCAATTTATTTAGCATAAACTAACGGCGTAGAAAAACAATCGGCGAATTTCCAAACATTTGGACTTGTGTATTCGTACGGGTGGTTGTATACTTTCAAGGTAGTCGGAAAGTTTGACAGACAATCGCCGGCGGCTGTGCCGCGGGAGGAAAGTCCGGGCTCCGTAGGGCAGGATGCTGGATAACGTCCAGTCAGCGCGAGCTGAAGGATAGTGCCACAGAAATGGACCGCCGATGGCGCTGATGCGCACAGGCAAGGGTGGAACCGTGGTGTAAGAGACCACGAGGGAATTTGGCGACTTATTCCCTGGTAAACCCCATCTGGAGCAAGACCTAATGGACGCCGTGCTGCGATAGCAGTACAGCCTTTGCCCGAGGTGCGTCAGGTTGGTCGCTTGAGCAGTGCAGCAATGTACTGCCTAGATAGATGATTGTCACTTCAATGGTGGGAGGGTGGTTCCCGTGATGACCACTGGAAGGACAGAACCCGGCTTATGGCAAGCTTTCCATTCACCACTTGATCGGAATGAAAAACCGTTATTGCAACTTGTGCAATAACGGTTTTTTTCTGTCTTCAAGAGTCATTTCCAAGGCACCATCTAGGTTCCACTGGCACTTTTCAACTTTTTTACTTCTCTTTCAAATCTTTGCGGATAGAGAAAAAAAGATTGAGAAGGGCCTTGAGCAAATTCCAGCGCCTCATTCACTTCAATCTGGCCATATCCGAAAAATTTGTCCTTCCCCTTCGTACCGATGTCTACGCTGGTCTTTCGCATGATGTCCATGACTTCTTCATTGGTTAGAAGCGGGTTCGTCGAGCGGATCATCGCAGCGAGTGCAGCGACATGAGGACTGGCCATTGATGTACCGGACAGTGCAGCATACCTCGCATCGGGATAGGTGCTGGCAATATTCTCACCCGGAGCGACAACATCGACATAATCGCCATAATTGGAAAAGATCGCCTTGTTCCCTGTAGGGTCCGTTGCAGAGACGGCAAATACTTCCGGATATGCCGCGGGGTACCCCGGTTGTTCTGTATTATCGTTGCCCGTAGCGGCAATCAATACGACATCCCGGTCATAAGCATATTTGATCGCATCATGCAGAAATTGGGCTTCTGCATAGTTGCCTAAGCTCATATTGATCACTTTGGCACCGTGATCGACCGCCCAAATGATGCCTGCCGCAACATTATACGTATTGCCTGCGCCTGTCTCATCAAGCACCTTGATCGGCATGATTTTGTTATACCAGCTCATGCCGGCGACTCCTTCATAGTTGTTTACCGAAGCGGCAATGACGCCCGCCACATGAGTGCCATGCCCTAAATCATCGTCGGCGGTTTTGGTTTCATCGATGATGTTTAAACCTTCTACGAGACGTCCTTGCAAATCAGGATGGTCTAAGTCAACGCCGGTATCTATGACGGCTACGACGACTTCCTCGTTACCCTTCGATATATTCCATCCCTTGAGCGTATCAATCTTCGGCAGGTTCCACTGATATTCTTCGTATAAAACATCATTTGGAGAGGCTTCTGATACGTCGTTCGTCATATACATGTAGTGAGGCTCTGCATATTCAATGTTCCATTTTTTGAAATATTGCACCAGCTCGTCCATTTTCATTTGATTGGATTCAAAGATATACGTATAGCCGAGTTTTTTTGCTTTTACCGCTTGGATGTCATTGCGAATTTGCCGCAGTTGTTTCGGAGTCGGATCGTTTTTGAATTTAACGACCAACTGGTTAACGTGATAATGGCTGACGCCTTCATTTTGCTCCGGATGATCTACATCTTTTTTCTTCAGATTGTCGCTGTCCGCGGCCTGAATGTTAAAGCGTTTGTCACTTGGGTAAGGAACGAGTCTCAAATTTTTCTTTTGATGGGTCTCAACCTTCGATTGGACACTGCGTTCAATCACAGCGGTCACATAATTTTTTCCGTTTTTCACCGGAATGGCTGCGACATAATAGGACTGATCATTGATGTTCACTGTTGGAGAATAGTATGTTCTACCTTGTTTTGCTTTTTGCTCCGCAGTCTCCATATACTGCTGCAAATCTGCCGGCGGTCTGTTTGGAAGCTTTCCGGCTATGGCTGATTTACCTTGCATATTCCAACGCAAATATTTCATATGCGGATGCTGCTTAAGGAAATCCGCTGCCGCTTCGGATGCAGTATGTCCAGACAGATGCATGGAACCGTGGAGAAACATAAGTAAATCTCTTGAACATTGCTGCTTGCATAACTCGTCCGTCAGCTCAACATCGCGCTGCATAATTTTTCTTTTAATAGTCAGTTCCTGTTTTGCATCCATGTTATGTTCGCTTGGCGGCTCAGATTTTGAGTGAGTTTGTGGATCGGGATCACGATCCGCCGTTCCCCATAAAATCATCCCAACAACGACTGCGGATAGAGCTAATACAGCAATAGCCTTCATTCGATCAACACTCCGTTTCCATCAAAAATTGCTCGATTTAGCTGCATATTGGGTACAGACCTGATAAGCCTGAAATGCGCACGGAATAACTTGTTGTCATATAAGATTAGAGTCTTATTGTACGAATGGAATTATGTCTTGTAATTGTTGTGTGAAAAGTTAAAATCATAAAGAAAGGTGTATGGATAATTGTTACGTTTCTGTGCATTTTGTGGTAGGATGATGTTAGCCTTACAGATTAAACAGAACCGGTAAAGGTTCATAGGTTTCGTTGATATGGTTTCTTCGCTACATTGAAGGAGGTTAAGGACCTGATGCCTGTACAAAATGTGAAAGCCCTATGTGAATCAACAAAAGAACAATTAATGCAAGCAATGGAGAATTTGGAGCATTTTTTAAACCACTATTCGATTACAAGCTTTGATACGAATGATGAACCGGAAATGACTGAGTTTTATACGGGCTTTTTATCTGATTTAAGACATTTGCTCGTTTATTGTGAAGATTATTATGAGAAGTTGGGAATTCTGTTGAGAAGACCCACTTTTAATGAAGAACAATCCGAAAAAGTGCTGTATCATGTGTATCATCAATGCATTAACAGCTTCTTCTATCCGAAGCATGAATGCTACTCGGAAGACGGCCGTTATGCATATACAGGTCAGGATGCCATCCGTTTCCGTAAAAAGCCGCAAAGAGAAGCGAGAGATATTACGCTTGCTTGCTCCAAAATTTTTGAAGAGCTTCGCGAGAATTTGGCCTATTATGAATCCGATTATGTCAACCGTTTACGAATGCAGGGTGAGAAACTATAGTGGTTTCCCACTGCAACATATAAAAAGAAAGACCGGCGCAAATTTGCCGGTTTTTTTGTTGTTTCCGGAAAACAAACAATCCATGCAATATTGTACAGTCCCACCGCAGTCGGAATAGTTGCCTCATGGAACGGGCACATTGTTAACGGAGGTGATTTCTATCATGCCAGATGTAAAATGTTCCGTTTCCAACTGTACCTATTGGAATCAAGGCAACAATTGCGGGGCGGATCGGATCATGATCGATATCGACCAACATGCAAATGCAGATTACAGCGCCGAATTTGCAGGAGTATCATTTGATACGGAGCATCAGGATCGTGCGAAAAAAGCGGCGAACACTTGCTGCCACACCTTTAAGGCCAAATCTAAATGAAAGGAGGAAATTCAGTGAAGGATCAGGAAAAGAAAGCCTTGAAAGCACCTAAACAACAGTATCGTCTTGAATCCGGCTATAAAGATATGAAGCAGGACCAAACGGACGAAGAGCTTTCTGAGGAATTGGGACCAGCCGCTTTAGACCGTAAACAAGAAGACGCGGAGTTTGCTTCTGATATGGAAAGCAATACGGAAACGGCGGATACGGAGTTCGGCAGCGAATGGGGTCAAGAAACCGAAGAAGCTGGATTTGCTTCGGGCGCAAAGGATACAAAATACAATGTGAATTTGTACGGAAGCTATGAGGACACTGAGTTTGGCACGGATTTGGGAAGCAAGACAAAGGGAACCGAATCCGAAAAAGTCGAAAGCAGTGCTTTAAAAGATACCGAATTCAGCACGGATCTCAGCAGCACGAACCCTAAAAAATCGCAAACCCATTCAAAAGCTGTAAGCAACGCTCAAGGCGCTGATTTCGGCAACTTGGGTGGTGCTGTCAGTGATACCGAATTTGGCATGGAACCGAGCAGCAAACAGACGGCTGCAGGTAACGCCAAGAAAGCCGTAAGTGCAGAGGATTTTGGCGGTACAGTGAGCGATACGGAATTTGGTACGGATATTGGCGGCAGCAAAAAGTACGATACAGAAATTGCAACGGATTTCGGTCGTAGAGAAGATGATACAGAATTTGCATCGGAAGCAGTGCAGGCAACCAGACCGATGAATTATACCGAAGAGGAAGATCGGGGCGGGGCATCGGGCATCGGCATTTTTGGATTTATTTTATCGATTGCTTCATTATTTATATTTCCAGCTATTTTAGGGCCGGTTGGTGCAGTCATGGGATTTGTTGCATACAGCCGAGGCAGCCGAGGTCTCGGTATTTCGGCCATTGCGATTGGTGCCATTTCATTCATTGTTTATATGCTGCTGCGCATGGCATACGATTAAATATCGAAATCAACAAAAACCCCTTCAGCTTGAAGGGGTTTTTCTTGAAAGCTAAAGGTTATAACTTTGATGGCTTTATGGCTCTAACTAAAACATAAGGTGTGGGAATGCCGGAGTGTTTACCGACAACCACCCTATGCTCGTATGAACTTATGCTCGGGACACCGGACGCTGTCAGGGCATTTTTCACATAGACTCAAGTTTTTTGGCGTTTGCGGATCACGACTCTTAAAATGCCGACAGCGATCGTCTCCACACCCGCGGCCAGTACGGAAGTGATGAACCAGGAATCCGTACCGAGCGAAATGTACAGCATCAGATGTACAGCTAAAAGCACGAGAAATAAATAAAATAAATTGATTTGCTCGAACCATTTTAACAAAAGACAGATGCCTCCTTATCACAGGTGTTAGTAACATACTGTCCCATGAACTGCGGGAATATACGCGGGTAGGAAAAGCGATTAGTCTATATCATGATGCTGTATACTATAAGGAAACGTCGGCACCTACTAGAAACGACAGCGAAAACAGTGTAAAATGTTCATTTGTACGAGTTTGGACCGGACTGATATAGATTAAACATTTCAAATTGAAAGGAATCACACGCTTATGGTAGTTTATCTGGATTATGCGGCGACAACGCCTCCTTTCAAACAGGTTACCGAGGTTGTTACGGAAGTGATGGAAAAATATTTCGGAAATCCATCCTCTCTTCATCGATTAGGTATGGAGGCGGAACGACTGCTGGAGCGTTCAAGGGAAGTACATGCAGGCTTGCTTCAAGTGAAAGCAGATCAAATCGTGTTCACATCGGGTGGAACAGAAAGCAATAATTTAGCAGTTAAAGGAACTGCGTTTAAATATCAAAATAGAGGGAAGCATCTCGTCACGACACAAATTGAACATGCATGCGTGTATGAAAGCTTCAGGCAGCTGCAGTCGTTCGGCTTCGATGTGACATATGTTAAGCCTGATGAACAGGGAATCGTCCATTTGGAGGACATTCAGCGAGCAGTCAGGCCGGATACCATCCTTGTGAGTGTTATGCATGTAAATAACGAAACGGGGGCCATTCAGCCGATTGAGGCGATCGGAAAATGGTTGAAAGCTCAACATAAAATATTGTTTCATGTGGATGCGGTGCAATCGGTAGGAAAGCTGCCGATTGCAATCAATGATTGGGGCATTGATCTGCTGAGCATGTCCGCACACAAGATAAACGGCCCCAGAGGAACGGGGATTTTAGTGAAAAAATCCAGCATGGAGCTGGAGCCGCTTATGAGCGGCGGTGGCCAAGAGATGGGATTTCGTTCGGGAACCGAAAATGTAGCGGCAATCGTGGGGATGGCCAAAGCGTTAAGAATGACGTTGGATGGACGAGAGGTACATACGAAGAGGATGGCTGTCCAGCGGGAGCGTATTAAGAACGCCATTCAACAGATTCCTGAATTGATCTTGAACGGGCCGGAGGAGCCAGAGCATTGCGCACCTCACATCATCAACTTTTCGTTTCCCGGTATGAAATCGGAGGTTGTACTGCATGCGCTGGAGAAACACGGTTTCTACGTGTCTTCTCGTTCAGCTTGTTCCTCTTCCGATAGCAGACCCAGCCGTGTGCTGGAAGCGATGGGATTGAGCAGGGCTAGAGCTGCAAGCGGCATTCGAATCAGCTTGGGAGCGAATACCATGGATGAGGAAATTAGCGAATTGATTCAGAAGATCGAGCAAACCGTGACGGAATTAAAGCCGCAAATGATATAGGAGGGACTTATGCAACCGGATCATATTTTACTGCGTTTTGGTGAGCTGACTTTAAAGGGAAGAAATCGGTCTAGGTTTGAAAATCAGGTGGTCAGCCACGTTCAGCGAATATTAAAGGGTTATCCTAATGCGTCATTAAGCAAAACATTCGGTCGTGTCTACATCGAGCTGAATGGTGAGCCCTATGAGCCCATTAAAGAAGGGCTTAAGAAGGTGTTCGGTCTCTCGTCGTTCAGTCCGGTGCTGAAGTGCGCTGTGGATTTAGAGGAAATTCAGAAGGTGGCACTCTCGGCAATGCTGAGCTTCAGCAAGGAGCCAAAAACGTTTAAGGTGAGAGTCAAAAGAGCTTACAAGGCATTCCCATATGTTACTCAAGAACTGAACCATCTCATCGGCAGTTATGTTCTAAGACAAATGAAGGATTTAAAAGTGGATGTACATCATCCGGAGGTGGAGCTCACCGTCGAAATTCGAGAAGAGGGCACTTTCGTATACAGTGAAACGGTTCAAGGAGCAAAAGGTTTGCCTGTGGACAGCAGCGGAAAATCGATGCTGATGCTTTCCGGTGGAATCGATAGTCCTGTCGCTGGTTGGTATGCGATGCGCAGAGGCATTCAGATTGAGGCGGTTCATTTTCACAGCTATCCTTATACGAGTGAGAGAGCAAAGCAAAAGGTGATTGATTTGACGCGTATTCTAAGTGAATATACGAAAGAAATAAAACTCCACCTTGTGCCATTTACGGAGATTCAAACTCGGCTTAAACAGATGAAAAATGATAATTTATTGATTACTTTGATGCGCAGAGCGATGTTCCGTATTACGGAAAAACTGGCCGAGAAGGAGCAGGCGATGGCCATTATAACGGGAGAAAATCTAGGCCAGGTGGCAAGCCAAACGATGCCCAGTCTTCATGTCATCAATAAGGTGACAGGCATTCCGGTCCTTAGACCGCTCATCATGATGGAGAAGCAGGAAATTATTCGAGTAGCCGAAGAAATCGGAACTTACGAGACTTCCATCTTGCCTTACGAAGATTGCTGTACCATCTTCCTTCCTAAATCGCCAAGCACAAACCCGAATTTGAGATTGGTGGAGAAGCTGGAAGCCGGGATGGATTGGATGGACGAGGAAATTGATCGTGCCGTTAGAGATACAGAGGTGATGACGATCACTTCCGATATGAAGGACGAACCTGAGCTCTCTGATGAATTCGAACGTTTGTTTTAACCAAAGTCGCAGCAGAATACCGTAATAATAAAGCCGAGGGATGACTACCCCTCGGCTTTTTCATTTTTCCATTTATGGCGTATTCACAGCTTCATTCTTCTGACTTGCTTTTCGATCATTCACGAATTTACCCGCAATTAATACACCGATAATAACAAGAGCCATCAACATCCATTTCACGGCAGGGTTATCTTCGAAGAAGCCGGTTAGTTTTTTGTCATGCGTCATCATCTTGGAAGCAGTATATGCGAGAACGCCGGAACCCAAATAAATAATAACCGGAAAACGGTCGGTAAGTTTAATAAAGAGCGTGCTGCACCAAACGACAATAGGTACACTAATCATTAATCCGATAATGACGAGAATCGTATCTCCGTGTGCTGCACCGGCGACTGCGATCACATTGTCAATTCCCATGGCTGCATCCGCGATAATGATCGTACGAATCGCGGCCATCAGACTATTGCCAGCTTTTATATTTCCGTGATCATCGTCCGAAACGAGCAGCTTAAATGCGATCCATATGAGCAGCAAACCTGCTACGAGCTGTATGAAAGGAATCTTCAATAAATGCAGTACGAAGATCGTAGCGATCACACGTATTGCGACGGCCCCTAAAGTTCCCCAAATAACCGCTTTCGTACGCTGCTCATGCGGCAAATTTTTGGCAGCGAGTCCGATCACAATGGCATTATCACCGGCAAGGATTAAGTCGATGAACACAATTGTTCCAAGAGCGACCCAAAAATCAGCTGATAAAATATCCATAAGTCCTTCACTCCTCTTTTCATTGTGTGCACCGAGGTCTATTTTATGTACTGCCCAAAAACGGGATCCATCCCATTTTTAGGAAATATAAAAAAGACCTCTGCCGTGAATGGCAAAGGTCTTGCAAACAACGTTATGTTGCCAACAAAGCCGGGGAATAAAATTCCCGTCATGACGACTTTGCTGTACAGCTACTCCCCTTTGTGCTTGTGAGTTCATTATAGGGGATGAAAAGTTGGCTAGTCAAGAGATGAATGTTCTGTTATTTCTTCATCCTGGTAATCATATCACGCCTAGCTTGGACATATTTTGGATGTACAAGGAGGTGTTAGATTGGATTCGGTGTGGATGTTTTTGGAAATTTTGCTAATTAATATGGTACTGAGCGGGGACAATGCAGTCGTCATTGCCATGGCCAGCAAACACCTGCCTGAAGATCAGCGTAAATACGCGGTTTGGTGGGGAGCACTTGGTGCGGTCATCATGCGATTGGTTCTTACATTCATTGCTGTCGTGCTGTTGGACATTCCGCTGATTCAGGCATTAGGATCGCTTCTGCTGCTGTATATTGCATTAAAGCTGTTGACGCAAAAAGAGGAAGAAAGAGAGATGCGCTCCTCTTCTAATTTATGGGCTGCGGTATGGACGATTATTGTTGCAGATTTCATTATGAGCTTGGATAACGTGCTGGCAGTGGCGGCGATTGCGAATGGAAACTTGACCGTTCTCATCGCAGGAATCACCTTAAGTATACCGATTATTATATGGGGAAGTACATTCATGATGAAGCTGCTAGATCGCCTCCCCGTCTTAAATCTATTAGGGGCAGCCATTTTAGGATATACGGCGGGAGAGATGCTTGTAAACGATGAGAAGGTGCAGCAATGGCTGATACAAGCTCATTCCTCTTATCATTGGGTTGTGCCTTTGTTTTCCGCATTGATTGTCATCTGTATGGGCTTGTGGGTGAAAGTAAAAAACTGACATCAAACCCTTTTGTCGGATGTAGCAATTTCATGTCAAATCCATTACACTTGTATGTAAAGAGTAATGGACTATTGGCATGGAGGTAAATTATGAAAAAGCATCAATATTCCATTGGAATTCTTATTATTATTGCCGGAGCGGCTATTTTGCTTGGCAAGCTGGGAGTATTCCAATTTGTGGGTAGTGCTTTTTGGCCCATATTTGTTTTGGCGCCGGGTGTTTTGTTTCATTTATTGTATTTCGGGGGTGTACTTCCAGCGGGAGTTCTCATTCCAGGTGCGATTTTGACGACCAATGCACTTCTCTTCTTTTTCTGTATTATTTTCGGATGGGATTCCATGGCATATTTATGGCCGATCTTCATCTTAGGAGTGGCGATCGGGCTTTATGAGTTTTATCTTTTCGACAGACAGCATCCGAAGAGTGCGTGGATTGCCGCCATTATTTTGGGTGTTGCTTCCATCATATTTTTAATTTTCAGCTTTTTGTTCAGTTCAGCCATTTATTTTCTTGCACTTGCTCTTATCATCGCTGGCGTGGTATTGATATACAGACAGCCTAAAGCATGGTAATTGTTCAACTCGAAGCATTATTATCCACACTTTGCAGCTTGCATTTTCATAGACTGAATCGTATAATTACAACTGAGTTTAGCGTCGGCCAAAGTCCGACGCTATTTTACTGACAAAGTACAGATATTCTAATATAAATAGAGAAAGTGGGAAATTTTTTGGATATGAAAAGAGAAAACCTGCGAAATATTGCGATTATCGCTCACGTCGACCACGGTAAAACGACATTGGTTGACAAGCTGCTTCAGCAGTCCGGTACGTTTCGTGAAAACGAAGCGATCCAGGAGCGTGTCATGGACTCGAACGACATTGAAAGAGAAAGAGGCATAACGATTCTTGCCAAGAATACAGCGATCCATTATAAAGATACGCTGATCAATATTGTGGATACACCGGGACACGCCGATTTCGGCGGCGAGGTAGAGCGGATTATGAAAATGGTCGACGGCGTGCTGCTGTTGGTTGACGCTTTCGAGGGCTGTATGCCTCAGACGAAATTCGTGCTTCGCAAAGCCTTGGAACAGAACCTGACTCCCATTGTCGTGCTTAATAAAATCGACCGCCCGAACGCAAGACCACATGAAGTCGTTGACGAGGTGCTGGAGCTTTTCATCGAGCTGGAGGCCAATGATGATCAGCTGGATTTCCCTGTTGTTTATGCATCAGCGCTGCAGGGAACGGCAAGCATGGATCCAGAGCGTCAAGACGACAATATGGAGGCGTTGTTCGAGACGATTATTTCCCATATTCCTTCCCCAATTGATAACTCCGAGGAACCTCTCCAGTTTCAAGTAACACTGCTGGATTACAATGAATATTTAGGCCGTATTGCCATCGGCAGAGTCAATCGTGGCAAGGTTCGCCGTGCGCAGCAAATTGCGTTAATCAACCGAGCCGGCGAAACGAAAAATGCAAGGATTGAAAAGCTCTTCGGGTTTGAAGGATTAAAACGCGTTGAAATCGAAGAAGCTGCCGCCGGCGACATCGTGGCTATCGCAGGCATTAGAGATATTAATATCGGTGAAACGATCGCAGATCTCCAACATCCGGAAGCACTTCCTGTCCTGAAAATTGATGAGCCTACACTGCAGATGACTTTCCTTGTCAACAACAGCCCATTCGCAGGCAAGGAAGGAAAATGGGTAACTTCCCGAAAGCTGCAGGAGCGCCTGTACAAAGAAACCGAAACCGACGTCAGCTTGAAAGTATATGAGACAGGCAGCCCGGATGCGTTCTTGGTTGCTGGACGCGGCGAGCTTCATTTAGGCATTTTGATTGAGAACATGCGCCGAGAAGGGTTCGAGCTGCAGGTGTCGAAGCCTGAAGTCATTATTAAGGAAATTGACGGCGTCAAAATGGAGCCGATGGAACGCTTGATTATTGATGTGCCAGAGGAAAGCACAGGTGCGGTGATGGAAAGTTTAGGACCAAGAAAAGCAGAAATGCTGAACATGGTGAACAACGGAAATGGACAAGTTCGCTTAGAATTTTTGATTCCGGCTCGCGGCTTGATCGGTTACCGTACCGAGTTCTTAACGATTACGCGCGGATACGGCATCATGAACCACGCCTTTGATCAGTATGCGCCTTATGCTGGTGCAGATGTAGGCGGAAGGCATCAAGGGGTGCTGGTATCGATGGAGAATGGAAAAGCAACGCAGTACGGTATCCTTTCCATCGAAGATCGAGGTATTCTATTCCTGGAGCCTGGTGCGGAAGTATATGAAGGCATGATCGTCGGAGAGCATAACCGCGATAACGACATTGTCGTCAATATTTGCAAGGAAAAGCATCTCTCGAACGTTCGATCAGCGACGAAGGATGAAACGGTGAAAATGAAAACACCGCGCGTGCTTTCATTGGAGCAAGCATTGGAATATTTGAACGACGATGAATATTGCGAAATTACGCCGGAGTCGATCCGCCTGCGTAAGAAGATTTTGAATAAGAGCGAACGCGAAAGAGCGGAAAAACACCGCAAAACGACGATTAACGGATAGTATGAACAGGGGTTCGCTGGGAGAGGAGGAACGGTATGGAGAATCAAAACGGACAAGAGGAAATTTTGGATTTTAATTTCAAGAAGTTTATGTTCGGAGATACGGAGAACGGAGCATATGGTCCGGACTATGGTACGGATCGGCTGTTTGGAATTACGATGGACAATTGGGTGATCTATTTGATCATCTTTATCTTCATCGCTTATATCTATAACAAGGTGTTCCGTGCACGCAAACTGCCGCTTCTAAAGGAGGCTATTGTTTATATTTTATTGGCCTTGGGGGCGTTCCTGCTTCTCATTTTCGAAACGGATTCTTCACTGCCGATTGTGTACAGCTTGTCTGTAGCGGTGGGGCTGATGCTGACGCTTCGCATACGCTATTTTGTCATGGATTTGCAGAAGAAACGAAATCAATCGAATAATTAGTTTCCCCTTTGATACTTGAACTTTTTATCGCTGCAAGGCGTCTTATGTGATGAGGGTGCAAAATAACGCTGTTTTTGACGATTTCTCTATCTTGCTCCTTGGCAGAATACTTCCTATCCCTAGAACCGTCTGATGTGAAGCGGATGAAATGAGTTTACAATGAAAAAAGGTGCTGACAAATGACGACACAATCAACTCAGCCTCTTCCTCCGCGCGGAGGGAATAAAGCGGTCAAAAAGTCGAAGCCGAAAAAACGCGGCAAAACAGTTTTAAAGTATGTCCTGATCATATTTATACTATTGCTTCTGTCGGCAGGAGCATATGCAGGGTATTTATGGTACAAGGCAAATCAAGTGTTGGATGACATTACGGTAAACAATGCGAAAGATGCGACGGAAGAAGAGATGGCCAGCGTCAAGCCGATGACGATTCTACTGCTCGGATTGGATTCAAGAGAGGGCCTAGGATTAATGAATACGGATGTGATTATGGCGCTCACTATGAATCCAGAGACGAAGTCAGCTACGCTGGTTTCCATTCCCCGCGATACGTACATTCATCCGAGCGGCTATTCTGAAGGATGGAAGGCCAATGCGTTTTATTCGATCGCCAAAAACAATGGATACGGCGAAGGTGAATTTGGCGAAGTCAAAACGATCTTTAGCGAATTTTTAGATATCGAGATGGATTATGCGGTACTGATCAACTTTGAAGCGTTCAAGGATGTCGTTGACGCATTGGACGGTGTTTATGTTGAAGTCGATCAAGATATGCGTTACGTGGATACCGTAGATGGGACGGATATTAATCTAAAAGCAGGATGGCAAACATTAGACGGTCAAGACGCACTCGATTTCGTCCGCTATCGTAAATCGAATAGAGGAACTGGCGCATCCAGCGACCAAGAACGCAATCAGCGTCAGCAGCAAGTGCTTTCAGCTATTATTGATAAAATTAAATCCCCGACGGTGGTGCTGAGCGCAGGCGGACTTCTGGATGCAGTGGGCGATAATGTGAAGACCGATTTGCCGAAAAACCAGATTATCGATATTATTCAGACATATGCGGGCATTAGCAGCAATAACATAGAATATATCCCGCTGGAAGGCCGATGGGTGAGTCCGTATATCGAGCTGGATCCGGTCAAATTCGAGGAAGCGAAACAAAAGCTAAAGCAGCGGCTTCAAGCTGACGAAGCGCAGACCGTCATTCCAGAAGAAACCGGGACGGATGCCGAGTCCGAATCCGCGAATGGGCAATAACAGCGATGGATCACCGCAGTTTTGTTATGATATACTGTCGGTAAAGGTTGGATAGAGGAGGACGTCATAACATGCCTGTACTCTCAGCCGTAAAGAACGACATGCACACTCTTCAAGCAGATCAGGAAACATTCGTTCCTTATCATCAATTGGATGACATGAAGGGATGGTTAACCTGCAAAGCCGCCTTATGGACTTCTGACGTTGAGAAGACAGTCCAGTGTGAGCCATTCGCTGCGAGAAAACTCGACAAAATCATCCATTCTGCGATAAGAAAAGCCTAGCTGTGCGAACAGCTAGGCTTTTTGTGTCCATGAAGGAGGAGAAAGTCGAACGATGCGAGTGAATGTCGTCCAAGTTACATGCTTTTTTGGTTTAGCTTCTGCTGATCCTCTTTGCGCTGCTCGACATTGCCGGGTGACGGCGACACATTTTTGGGCATTTGCGGAATGATGCGGCCCATAATGTCTGCCATTTCCTCGGCAAATCCGGCAATCGGACGGCCTTTTCTAATTTCGTCGCGGAGCTCCTTTAAGCGGCCGTTTATATCGATATCCGCGGTCACAACAGCATGCACCCCGTAAGGGTCTTTTCGCAAGGCTTCGGCGACAGAATATTTAACGGTACCGACACGGGAACGCTCCAGATCCTGATTTACGTTGATACCGACGATCGCGGTATCGCCAAAGACAACACAGTTGGCAGAGTTGACATCGGGGACCTGTTCAGCGATGCTCTCTAATCGTTGTGCTACGGATTCAGCATCTTTAATTTCTTTCTTTGGCGGCACGGTCTGTTTCACACGGACTTTTTGCCCGTCTTGGCCTTGATTAGGAGAAGCTTCGTTAGCATTGCCGCAACCGAATAAAGTAAGCAGAGCCATAATGACCAAAGCATAACGCACTCTGCATCACATCCTTTCATTACGATTTCGTAAACCTAGTTTGTCCTGCAGTTACAAAAATATGTGCTTTCTGGGGAGGACTCTGGTAATGAAAAAGATTTACGTATTGGATACGAATGTGCTGCTTCATGATCCGAATGCGGTTTATTCATTTGACGATAATGAAGTCATCATACCCGCTGCAGTATTGGAAGAAATCGATTCTAAAAAAAGAAACGCGGATGAAGTGGGCAGAAATGCGAGATATGTATCCAGGCTGTTGGATGGGTTGAGAGATCAGGGCAGGCTTCATGATGGGGTCATACTGGAACGTGGAGGACTGCTAAAGGTGGAACTCAATCATCGCAGCTTCTCTAGGCTGCAGGAAACGTTCGGCGTAATGACGAATGATAACCGGATCTTGGCTGTCGCTTTAAATTATCATTTGGAAGAGCAGGAGAAGCCGGAGCCCAAACAGGTTGTGATTGTCAGTAAAGATACGCTCGTCCGCATCAAAGCGGATGTGCTTGGACTCATAGCTGAAGATTATTTGTCAGACCGGCTTGCGCCTGTGTCTGATTTCTATACGGGATACAGCACGATCACGGTTCATCCGTCCATTATAGATCATTTTTATTCATGCCGGATGCTGAGCGTGGAAAGCCTTCAGCTGCAGGTGAGGCTGCTTCCCCATGAATTTATTATTTTAAAAGATGAGCTGGGGACGTCCAAGTCTGCTCTGCTTAAAGTGAGTACGGACGGCCAAAAGCTTGAGCCGCTGTATTTAAGCAACGAACCCGTGTGGGGGATCGGTGCTCGCAACACACAGCAGAGAATGGCCTTAGAGCTGCTGCTGAATGATGATATCCCGCTAGTAACTTTATCGGGAAGAGCGGGAACAGGCAAAACGCTGCTTGCTTTAGCCGCAGGATTGATGAAGGTTGAGGACGAACACCGGTACAAGAAGCTTCTGATCGGGAGGCCGGTCGTTCCGGTCGGGAAGGATATCGGCTACTTGCCCGGGGAGAAAGAGGAAAAGCTCAGACCTTGGATGCAGCCGATATACGATAATTTAGAGTATTTATTCGATACGAAAAAGAACGGAGATATTGAAAAAATATTAGCAGGACTCAGCAGTATTCAAGTCGAAGCGCTCACGTATATTCGCGGACGATCCATCCCAGGTCAGTTTATCATTATTGACGAAGCCCAAAACTTAACAAGACATGAGGTAAAGACGATTATTTCTAGGGTCGGAGAAGGGAGTAAAATTGTGCTGATGGGCGATCCGGAGCAAATCGATCATCCTTATCTTGATGCAGAGAGCAATGGCTTGACCTATGCCATAGAGAGGTTTAAACAGGAGAACGTCAGCGGTCATGTGACTTTATTCCGCGGTGAGCGGTCACATCTGGCTCAGCTCGCTTCCAATTTGTTGTAGTCAAGAAGCGCATCCTCTTCTAATGAAAGGGGATGCGCCTTTTTGTCAATAGGTGTGAAAGCGCTATACACTATACAAATTCCTTACCTGTTGTTCGTTGATATTTGATATGATATAGAGGACAAGGGTGCTAATGGAGGGATGGATCGTGCAAGGGAAAGTCCGAATCGCAGCCGTATGCTGCCTCATCATATTTATACTATTTTCAGGTTCTATGCTGCAGCAATCTTTGCCGACATCTGACAACCATTCAGACACCTTCAACTCGCCTTTTCCCCGTCACATTTATTCTGTCCCTTCGGGTGGAATGACGGTTCAGCTTACAGCTTCCGTCGCATTGTCCGAATCACAATTCGATGTACTGCAGCATCTCACCACGCAGTTTGAAGAGGAATATCCTCAGATTCAAATACAATTAGAGCAAACGGCGTACCCGATGTCATTAGAGGCATTGATCCACCAGCTTCAGCTGGGTACAGCCTCCGATGTCATTTTAGTACCGAACGATTGGGTTAATGATCTAGCGGCAATGGGACTATTAACACATATTCCATCTGAGCTGTCGATGCATTCAGAACGGGAGCATTTCTCAGCCGTGATTTCACAACTCCGATGGAACGGCTATACATGGGGCGTACCCAAAGATGTAGAACCGTATGCGCTGGCATACAATGAACCGATCATGCAGCAATTTGGGATAAGCCCTGAGAACTTGCAGAGAATGGACGGGTTGATCCAATATATTCAAAGCCTGGCTGCAGGAAATGCAGTTGGAGATGGACATGTAATCTCTCTGCAAGTTGAAGACTCAAAAGCGATACTGAATTTTTTAATGCCGTATTACGTCTTGTGGCAAAAAGAGCAGCAAAGCGCGGAAATGCAGTTGGAATCCCTTATTCAGGCAAGTCATGAGGGGGAGGATGCTGCTGCTTCGTTCAGGGTAGAAGCGGGGGATGTAAAGGAATGGCTGGAGGAAGGGCAGTTCGCTTTGACGGTGATTCCCGCCAGTCAAGTCCGCCTGCTGCAAAGCACCTCTTTCCAATCCAGTCCGCTGCCGGCCGCAGAGCAAGGCGGGAGCAGCGGAATCGTGAGCGGCCACAGCTTCGTCGTTACAGCTGGTTCGGAGGCTAAAGAAGAAGCGCTTTTGTGGCTCAATCAGGTCACCAGCGTTCAGGCACAGCTGGAGTTTTACGATGCGGGAGGAGCGTTTCCCACACTTAAAAGCGCATATGAGCAGGCGGATTGGAAAGATGCACTGGAGCCGATTCGGGATGAATTAGAACGTGGTCAATCTTTGCCAGGGAAGCCTGGGACAGCACAAAAAATGACGGATTTCTCCGTCATGTGGTCTAAGTTTGCTGAAGGTGAGATTTCAGCGAATGCATTATTTGGCGCCATAGAGTCCATAATTAATTAAAATGAGAACAACCATTCCCTTAAATCAATTTTTACTCTTAAAGTGAGAACGCCGTCTTCTAAGGTGACCTCTTCAACTTCAACCGAATCGGAAACAAGTGACGGATAAAATGCCAGGTTGTATTCTTCCTTCAATTGTTCCGCGGTGGAAGACGGAAGTATGAATTGATTGAATTTTAGTTCGGTCACTGTGAAGTCGACAAAGTTCTCAGGCTCCGTCATGAGTGAATATTGTCCTGTAATGGATATTTCAGCATCCTCCGCCTTGCCTTCCGCAATCATTTGTCCGTTTGCAAAACGAATGCTGAGCAGCTCGAAAATAGGATTATTGTTTCTTAAAAAGTCATTCAGTTCCTCATCCGTGAGTTCGATGACGAAATATCTGCCGTCTCGCCGAAGCTTATTGGGATCGTTCACCAACACGGATGGCAAATCCTGCATCGCATCAGCTAAAGCTTCGAAATATTTTTCGAATAGTGGAAGTCCTGTTTCCTCCCATCTTCGATTTAGCTCATCGATCTGCTGCTGAATGAGGTCTGCCTGCTCGTTCTCGGAAAGCTCGCGGGCGATTTCGGTTTGAAGCTTGAGCTGTTCCTCCCTTTGAAGGAGAAACTGCTGCTTGATGGCGGTAAGCTCCTGCTCTGTATCACTTAACTGCTGCATTTCCTCTTTGAGCGTATGCTGTGCCTCTACATACTGATTGAGCCTGCGCCTGTCATTCTTTACAATCATCTGTGTAAAATCTATCGCTGCCAGCAGTTCAGACAAATTATCTGCTGAGAATAAAATTTCAATTAACGAGTCCCGCTGGCCCATATAGTACGAACGGATGACTTGTCCGGCCTGCTCTTGTATGATCTCCATCGCCTGCTGCTGCTTACCGATCTGCACCTTAATCTCTTCCATTTCCCGCTGAATTTCCTGCTGTTTGTTTTCAAGACGCACTAATTCTCGATCGATTTCGTAAACAGATAATCCTTTTTGCAGAAGGTGCCGATACATTTCAACCGAGTCTCCGTCAGATAGGCTGTCTGGTTCACCATACACCATCGATGTTTGAACCAGCATCATCAAAAGACAGAAGCACATGATGATTGCATTACGGGCTTTTTTCATTGTACTCGCATACATGTTGCATGTTGTCCCCCAATCTATATATAAGCTTATCACAGGTTGAGAAATTTTGGACGGTTATTTTTTCGGGTTGCTCGCTATAACCAATATATGTGAGGGGACATAAAAAAAGCCGTACAAGTTGTACGGCTACGGCTGAATAAACTTTAGCAAATCTTCGTATCGAATGATTTGCTCAGGAACCTGTTTGTCAAAGGCAGGAGGCTGGTTAAAGTCGCTTAAATCATAATGAAAATCGATATACTGCTCTTCACCATCTACATTCAGGTAAAGCTGCAGCTGGATGCCATAGATTTGATGTTCTTCATCGATGGTAAATGCGAGTTGACCGGGTTTTGTCAATTTTATGTTTTTCACGAAATCGATCATTTCGTCGCTTGTCAGAAGTTGTTCAAGAGTGTCTGCCTGTTCTTCCGAAATCCACTGTTCATCGGTTAATATAGCAAGTAGATCAGGAAGAGCACCCTTTAGGTCCAGCATGATGGACAGCCAGCTTTTTTTAGAAATTTCAATGCTTATGGTCGTCTTTGTATGTTCTTCTGCAGAGTTTCCCGTGTTTTCATCTGCCTCAAACCATTTTCCGTTAATCTCTTGCACGATCTCTTTAAGAAGATTTTTTATGACTGAAGTTGCATCTACAGACCGATCACGGGCTGAAGCATCTAATGGAACCGCCATATACTCGTCCTGCACGTTGACCATAGGGATATGAAAATACATCCGCTCATCTTGGATCAGGAAAGGGATGGAGAGGGCAAAATCACCTGATTCAAATTGAATGTCAGCCTCCAGCTTCGTCTGTTCCAGATCGGTTTTTCCTGCAAACTCGATACGGCTTTTCTCGAAGCTTTGCAACAGGGGTAGCTTTTGGTCCGTTCCGGAAAGCTGCTGCTGTATGCCTGTTAGATTTAAATTGTAATCCAATGCTCCCTCAAAACGATATTGCTGCGGAACGGTATCGTTTTCTAAGGCCAATATCAGTTCTTCTTTATATTGGTTTCCTTTACCGGAGCATGCGCTGATCAACGAAACGAATGAGAACAGCAGAACGACGATGGTTGTTTTTTTCATGAATTGGACGGGACTCCTTCTATCATATTCTTATATTGTACAACTTCCGTGCGATCTAAGTCGTCACCTGAACAACATATCCTATTATAACGATATTCTTTATCGCTGTCTTTATACAAAGCTTGGAGGGACAATGCATTAAGAAAGGCGGCTTCGAATGGAAGCCGCCTTTCATGCTTACTCGTTATGTGTTTACACGGTCATACCTATGAATGTCCAATATGTGAAGCCCATAAAGCAGACGAGCATGTAACCCCAGAAAATAAGCATGTAGGCTCTTTCAGACAAATTCAAGTATCCCAGCAGGACGAACGCGGCAGTTTGGAAGAAGAATAACAGCGCCATCTCGACCATATCACCTGCAAGCGCCATCAGCCCGATAACCAGTGTCCAAAAGCCAAGCACTCTGAACATGCGTGCCATGTGAGCATCCCCCTCTCTGCAATGATCTCTATGCGTACTTTATGATCCATTATACCTTTTGAGGAAAAGTGTGTAAACGGGTGGAAGGTGACAGAATGACAAATTTTTTTTGCAAAATGCTCATCTGACCTGTATTTACGCTTTCCTCTGCTTTTTAGGATGGCCACTTTCATGAGAACTATGTATGTTCATCCTCCTTTTTGGAAATACAAAATAGTACGGGAAATAGATTCTATGAACTCTAGTATCGGCATAAAGATTATTACAGGTGTATTTGAGCTGATGCTAAGCGGTCCGTCAGCGAATTCTGATTGGCGCGAGAGGTTACAGACATAAATGGCTCGCTGCCTGATCTATGAAATGATGAGATGAATGATTTTTAAATAGGAGGTTACAAACTAAGATGACTGCAGCACGTCAAGATGCTTGGACACCAGATGATGACCTGATATTGGCCGAGGTCACCCTTCGCCAAATCAGAGAAGGGGGCACGCAGTTAGCTGCCTTTGAAGAAGTAGGGGAACGAATCGGCAGAACCGCTGCAGCATGCGGGTTTCGCTGGAATAGCTTCGTTCGCAAAAAATATGAAACAGCGATTCAGATCGCTAAAGCGCAGAGACAAAAACGAAATAAACAAAAGAAACACGGATCTGAACAGCATACCTCGGAATCAGATGTGTTGGTCGCGACGAATCAGATCGATGCAGCTCCTTACAAATCGAGTGACGCCGTTCAGGATGACGCGGTTTCTATAGAGGGGATCATTCGATATTTGCGTCAGTTCAAAGCAAACTATCAGGAAGTGACGCGGCAGCTGAAGCAATATGAAAAAGAATTGAAGGAAAAAGGGGAACAGTTAGAAGAATTGAAGAAGGAGAATGCAGTGCTCCGAAGTCAAGTTAACGAAGTGAAGAGTGATTATCAAGTCGTCAACGAGGACTACAAAGCGCTGATACAGATTATGGACAGGGCAAGAAAGCTCGCGCTTTTAGCAGAAGATGACGATGAGCATAAGCCTCGGTTCAAAATGGATGCCAATGGCAATTTGGAACGAATAGATTAGTTGAAAACAGGACCTTCCTTTGACTCTTGAGGACAAAGGAAGGTCCTGTTTTCTTGAGCATTTGCTATTTTACAGCTGCAATCCGTTGTATACTACAAAAGGGGAGGATTTCATATGATTCATGTTATCGGAGGAGGAGCGATCGGGATGCTGTATGCGGCAAGGCTCGCTTCTCAAAATGCGTCACAGGTGCTGTTAGCCGTTAGGAGTATGGAGCAAGCGTCGTATATATCCGAAGCGGGAATTCGAATCGAAGACGAAGATGCAGGCTCGGTCGTACGATTGAGTTCGGTCCCAACTGATGGAGCATATATTGAAAAAGTAATGGAACAGCCCCCGGAATGGGTGCTGATTACTGTAAAGCAGCATCATATTCAAGATCAGCTGTTGGAACTATTTCGCAAGACTGCGCACCCTAATTCGAATTGGGTATGGCTTCAAAATGGAATGAGGGCCATGGATGTTATACAAGCACAAATTCCGGGTATGCATTGGCTGGCCGTCACGACGGAAGCATCGCTCAGGCTGGGTATAGGTCATATAAAGTATACTGGTCGAGGACGGACAAGCATCGGTCGTTCCACAGCGCCTTTAGAGCTTTCTTCCAATGAAAAAAGCAGGGCATTTTCGCTCATCGAAAAGCTGGAAAAAGCAGGATTAAGGGCGGCGCTGTCGAATAATATTATCGAAGAATTGTGGCGAAAGCTGACGGTAAATGCCATTATTAATCCATTAACTGCGATCCTCAAGATTCGGAACGGGTCTTTGCTTGAAAGTGATGACCTGCAGCGCGTGATGAAACAATTGTATAGGGAAGTCACGGCAGTGGCGGAGGCAGAATATATCCATCTCCCGCTGAATCTATGGGATTACGTGGAGGACGTTTGTAAGCAAACATCGCAAAACTATTCATCTACGCTTCAGGACTTGATGAACGGGAGACCGACAGAGTTGGATTGGATGAATGGTTTTATTATAGAAAAAGCCAGTGAGCATGGCATTGAAGTCCCGACACACCAAATGCTGTACAGCTTAGTCAAAGGGCTTGAAACCGTCCATACAAAACCAAAATCAGATTAAAGGCGGGTCGGTATGGAGTTTATTGTGAATATTGTTGTCTTTTTAGCCATGTTTCCATTTATACCTTTTATTTGCGCATGGTACATTGCAAAGCGCCTCTGGAACAATCAGAAGAAGGCGGTCAGTCTGGCCATGGATGTGACGACGGCCTTCTTGGCCATTTCTGTATCCGGTCTATACGATACGCTGATTGGAACAGAGATTCAGGGGATATACATATTGTTGTTGTTTATGGTTCTTGCGATCGGCTTAGTAGGCGGCGCCCAATCCCGATTGAAAGGGAAAGTGAATCTGCAAAGAATTATAAGGGCGGTCTGGCGTATTGGCTTTTTACTATTAAGTGTATTTTACATATTGTTCATGCTTGCCGCGTTCATTCAAAGTGTTCGAGTCATATAAATGGAACTAAACAGCTGCTCCTATGAAGAGCAGTTTTTTTTTGGCTAAAATATGACATATAGTGTCTGAATGATGTAAGCCGACAATAGGAAAAAGGTGGTGAAGAGATGGTGGAAAATGTCGATTTATGTTGAAATTCGAATGAAATAGAAGTTTCAAAGTAAGAAAATGTTACTTGCAGTTTTTACACAAAATATATATATTTATTAACAGGTGGTCAAATATATTTGATATTTGTGGACAAGACCGCAATTAAAGATGAGGAGGAAAATGAATGAAAAAGGGGATTTTTACCCTGCTTGCCTTCATTCTTGTAATGGGAACTGTGTTGGCAGGCTGCGGCAGCAACAACAATAATGGGAATACAGGCAACGGAGAAGAAACCTCCGAAGGTGCCGAGCAAGTATTCCGCATCAATCTCAGCTCTGATCCTCCATCTTTGGATCCAGGTATTGCTCAAGACAACACATCCTTCACGGTATTGAGAGCGATCTATGAAGGTCTGACTCGCATCGATGCTGAAGGGAATGTCGTTCCAGCCGTTGCTGAGAAATGGGATGTTTCCAAAGACGGATTAACTTACGTATTCAAGCTTCGTGAAGATGTAAAATGGAGCAACGGCGAACCTGTCAAAGCGTCTGATTTTGAATTTGCTTGGAAGCGCGCTCTGGCACCTGAGACTGCATCTCCTTATGCCTATCAGCTGTACTACCTGAAAAATGGTGCTGAGTACAACGCGGGTGACATTGCGGATGCTGACCAAGTAGGGGTTAAGGCTACGGGTGATTACGAGCTTACTGTTGAGCTGAACGCTCCAACACCTTATTTTGAAAGTCTCGTATCCTTCTTTACTTACTATCCTCTGAATGAAAAGCACGTTAGCGAAAACCCTAACTTTGCAGCCGACGCTGAAAAGATGGTAACCAACGGCGCATTCAATATCAGTGAATGGTCTCATGGCGACAAAATTGTTTTGACGAAAAACCCAGACTTTTTTGAAGCGGATCAAGTGCATTTGACAAAAGTGCAAATGAGCATGGTCGAGGATGCCATTACAGAATTGAGCATGTACCAAACGGGTGAATTGGATTGGGCAGGCCGTCCGAACGGTGAAATTCCGACGGATCAAATTCCTGCGTTGAAAGACGACCCAGAAGCTAATCTGCAAATTAAAGGGATTGCAAGTACTTATTACTATAATTTCAATAATGCCGAAGAGCCGTTTGACAACGTGAAAATCCGTAAAGCGTTATCGATGGCGATTGACCGTCAAGCGATCATCGATAACGTGACGAAAGGTGACCAGCTTCCTGCATTCGGAATGGTTTCCCCTGGTATTCAAGGTCAAAATGGTGAATTCCGTGAGGAATACCCAGACAAATATTTTGAAGAGAATGTAGAGGAAGCGAAAAAACTTTTGGCCGAAGGTTTGGCTGAAAAAGGTTTGGACAAGCTGCCAACGGTTAACATTCTGTACAATACGCCTGGCGACGGACATAAGAAAATCGCTGAAGCGATTGCAGATATGTGGAGAAAGAATCTTGGCATTGAAGTAGAGCTTGACTCTCAAGAGTGGGGCGTGTTCCTTCAAACCCGTACGAGCTTGAACTACCAAGTTTCACGTGCAGGTTGGGGTGCAGACTATAACGATCCGATGACGTTCATCGATATGTTTACTTCTACGAGCGGCAACAACGATATCGGCTTTAACAACGCGGAATATGACGCGCTGGTTCAAGAAGCATATTCAACGGACGATCCACAAGTACGCATGGATGCTATGGCAAAAGCAGAAAAAATTCTGATTGAAGACAACATGGCCATCCTTCCAATCTACTATTACACAGGAATTTGGTTGCAACAAGATTATGTGAAGAATGTCGTTATCGATTATTCCGGTAACATTGACTTTACTCGCGGCTCCATTGAGAAGTAATTTGTAGCAAACCATGATTTTTGAGCGGAACGGGATATATGTGGTCCCCATATATATCCCGTTTTTGCATTCTCCGGCTCACCCTTTGCCGGTAAAGTTCATTCTTCCTTGATTTGCGATCGTACAACATAAAATTCGAGCGATAATATTAATTCTTTGTATTTTAGATTGGGAGGTGGAAAGCATGTTGAGATATTTGGCCAAGAAGTTCGTCTTCATGGTGGTATCCATTCTCGTCCTGGCGACCATCACGTTCTTCTTGATGAAGGCTATTCCGGGCGATCCATTTATGTCGGAAAAGGAAGTACCGGAATCTATCCGTCAAAATCTTTATGCTCAGTACGGATTGGATAAGCCGCTGTTCGAGCAGTATGTGACGTATATGAAAAATGTATTTTTGCATTTTGATCTCGGCGTGTCGATGAAAAAGAAATTCCAGACGGTAGGGGGAATCATTGAGGACGCATTTATTTATTCCTTAAAACTGGGGATTGTGGCCATTATCGTTTCCGTGGCGGTCGGCTTGCTGCTTGGCATGATTGCAGCGCTTAAGCACCGCAAGTTTTTGGACAGCTTTACGATGATTGTCGCCGTGCTCGGCGTATCTGTTCCGAGCTTCGTACTCGCCTATATTATGCAGTATTTGTTTGGTGTGAAATGGCAGTTTCTCAGTGTGGCCGGACTTGATTCTGCGACGGATTACATTATGCCGGTCATTGCACTGTCCGCGATGCCGATTGCCTTTATCGCGCGTCTAACCCGTTCGACAATGCTGGAGGTGCTGAGCTCCGATTATATTAAAACCGCAAAATCGAAGGGGCTTTCCCAAAAGGTCGTTATGATTCGCCATGCGCTGAAAAATGCGATTCTTCCTGTCGTGACTTATCTAGGTCCGATGACAACGAATATTATAACGGGCTCCGTCGTGATCGAGCGGATTTTCGGTATTCCGGGTCTCGGCAAGCACTTTGTCGATAGTGTATCTAACCGCGACTACACGATGATTATGGGAATGACGATTTTTTACGGCATCATATTGATGATTGCTAGATTTTTGACGGATGTAGCTTACGGCTTTGTTGATCCAAGAATTAAACTGACGAGCAGGAAGGAGGGGTAACCGTGGCAGATTCCAAAATCCAGTTAACGCCGGATGATTTTACGAAGCTTACGCAAAACGGGCCGTCTGAAGCGATCAAACGGGAAAGTGTCTCTGCTTGGCGGGATGCTTACGAACGGGTGAAATCAAATAAGCCGGCAGTGGTCAGCTTTTGGATCCTTGCGATTTTGGTCGTGATGGCTATTCTGGGACCGATTATTTCACCGCATGATCCAGCTTCTAACAATTTGCAAATGACGAACCAACCCCCTTCATCCGAATATTGGTTTGGTACGGACGATCTTGGCCGGGACATGTTTTCAAGAACATGGGTAGGCGCATCGATTTCACTTCGAGTAGGTATTTTTGCCGCTTTAATCGACCTCTGCTTCGGCGTCATTTACGGTGGAATGATGGGTTACTTCGGCGGACGTGTCGATAACATTATGAACCGGTTTGCAGAAATTTTATATGCAATTCCATATTTGCTGGTTGTTATTTTATTGCTGGTCGTTATGGAACCGAGCTTATACACCGTCGTTCTTGCTTTATCCATTACGGGCTGGGTCAATATGGCGTGGATTGTCCGCGGCCAAATTATGCAGCTCAAAAACCAAGAATATGTACTGGCGTCCCGTTCACTCGGCGCTGGTGCAGGACGTATTTTGTTTAGACATTTGATTCCGAACGCAATGGGACCGATTATCGTTACGCTCACGCTGACCGTTCCTTCCTCCATTTTCGCGGAGGCATTCCTAAGCATTCTTGGATTGGGAGTTCGCTCTCCTAGCGCATCTTGGGGAACGATGATCAGCGACGCGATTTCCGGATGGACATATTATCCTTGGAGATTGTTCTTCCCGGCATTCTTTATTAGTTTAACGATGTTGGCGTTTAATATATTAGGGGACGGATTACGAGACGCATTTGATCCGAAAATGAAGAAATAGGAGGTGGATCCTATGGAACGCTTGTTAGAGGTTGATGATTTGCAAGTGTCCTTTCAGGTCCGCGGCGGGGAGGTAAAGGCTGTTCGCGGCGTTTCCTTCCACGTTGATAAAGGGGAGGCAGTGGGCATCGTTGGGGAATCGGGCTGTGGTAAAAGTGTTACGGCTCAATCCATCATGAAACTGATTCCTACGCCGCCTGCCATCATGAGAAGCGGTTCGATCCGCTTCAAAGGTGAAGAAATAATTCATCATAATGAGAAACAAATGCAAAAAATTCGGGGAAAGGAAATGGGGATGATCTTCCAAGATCCGATGACCTCATTGAACCCTACCCTTACCATAGGCAGTCAAATTATGGAGAGCTTAATAAAGCATAAAAATATGTCGGCCAAGGATGCAAAAGCGCGCGCGGTTGAAATGCTGCGTTTGGTCGGTATTCCGAATCCGGATAAGCGGCTGAATCAATATCCGCATGAATTTTCGGGCGGGATGAGACAAAGAGCGATGATCGCGATCGCCTTAGCTTGTGATCCTTCGCTGCTGATCGCCGATGAGCCGACGACGGCGCTCGACGTGACGATTCAGGCTCAGATATTGAGAGTGATGAAGGATTTGCAGCAGCAGATGGGCACGTCCATTATTATGATTACCCACGATCTGGGTGTGGTGGCAGAGCTTTGCGACCGGGTTATCGTTATGTACGCCGGTAAAGTGGTTGAAGAGGGAACGATTGAGGAGATTTTCCGCAATCCGAAGCATCCGTATACGAAAGGCTTGCTTCGCTCCGTTCCTTCCTTGGATCAAAAGAAGGATGAGAAGCTGGTTCCAATTTTGGGGACTCCGCCTGATTTGATTAAGCCTCCAGCAGGCTGCGGTTTCTGTGATCGCTGCGATATGGCGATGAAGGTATGTAAGGATCATGACCCTGATTTCTATGAAGTCAGCGGAACGCAGAAAGCAAGATGCTGGCTGCTTGATCCGATGGCACAGGAGGTGAAGCAAGCATGAGTCAGCCTCTTATCGAAGTGAATCATCTAAAAAAACATTTTAATGTAGGGAACGGCCAGACCTTAAAGGCGGTCGACGATGTCAGCTTTACGATTGCTAAAGGTGAAACTCTCGGCATGGTCGGTGAATCCGGATGCGGTAAGTCGACGGTGGGTCGAACCATGCTGCGGCTGTACGAGCCGACGGCAGGGGAGATGATCTTCGAGGGTCAAGATATTTATCAGCTCAAACCCGGTAAAATGAAGGAATTAAGAAGAGACATTCAAATGATTTTTCAAGATCCGTATGCTTCCTTAAATCCGCGCATGACGGTTTCCGATATTATCGGTGAAGCATTGGATATTCATCATTTGGCGAAAAATAAGAAGGAACGGAAAGCGCGTATCGAGGAACTGCTCGATCTCGTGGGATTAAATCCGGATCATGCGACGCGTTATCCCCATGAATTTTCTGGCGGACAAAGACAGCGGATCGGAATTGCCCGTGCACTTGCGGTCAATCCGAAATTCATCATTTGCGATGAGCCGATTTCCGCTTTGGACGTATCCATTCAGGCACAGGTCGTGAACCTGCTCATGGAATTGCAGAAGAAATTCGGCCTTACCTACTTGTTCATTGCCCATGATTTGGCGATGGTGAAGCATATCAGTGATCGCGTTGCTGTCATGTATTTGGGGAAGATGGTCGAGCTTGCGGATAGCGAGGAGCTCTATAGCAATCCACTGCATCCGTACACGAAGGCACTCATGTCGGCGATTCCAGTTCCGGATCCAACTGCTCAGCGTGAGAAGATCGTGCTTAGCGGCGATCTGCCAAGCCCGATCAATCCACCAAGCGGTTGTCCGTTCCGCACGCGTTGTCCGCTGGCAACAGAGAAGTGTGCGAACGAGGTACCGTCATTCAGAGAAGTGAGACCGGGACACTACACAGCATGCCATTATGCGGAGTAATGGATTTCATGCAAATAACCTGAACCTTTTGGTTCGGGTTATTTTTTGTTCGACAGCTGGAGGGGATGAATAAAAAATGACCCATTTATTAATTGATAATGATTATCATTATTGATAAAATGTTCATAAGATGAAAAATTTACCGTATGATGATTTCATCGGAAAAGTGGTCATAGGCGGGGTGTAGGATGTATCCATATGAACAACGTTCTAAAGAAGAAACAAGCGGAAGTACACGAGCGAATATGATGAAGATTCATCATTATATAGAAGAGCATTACGATCAAGCTTTAACGGTCGAATCTTTGGCGCAAATGGCAGGTGTAAGCCCTAAATATTTCGTTGATTTGTTCAAAAAAACGTTCGGTTACAGTGCTCTCAAATATTTGACGGCGTTAAGGATGAATCGGGCGAAACGCTATTTAACGGAGTCTAATTATCGGATCCGGGAAATTGCCCAGCTCGTTGGCTATAGCGATGAGTTTTATTTCAGCAGAAAATTCAAAAAGGAAGTTGGCATTCCGCCGTCCGCTTTCATCCAGCATTCGAAAAAGCGGATTGCAGTTTGCTCTCCTGCTTTGATGGGTCAGCTGCTAGCACTAGACACCATTCCCATCGCCGCTCCCCTGGATCCCAAATGGACACCTTATTACTATCAAGTGCACGGGGCACATATTGAGACGCATTTCGTTTACAGAGAGAGGCATTGGGAAGAAGACGATATGAGCAAGATCGGTCCGGACGCGGTCATTGCTACGGACATGCTGTCGGATAAAATCAAACAAAAGCTGTCCCGAATTGCACCAATACTATTCGTTTCTTCTCAAGTAACGTGGAAGGAACAGCTTCGTCAGATTGCTGCATTTATTCAGAAAGAGGAGAAAGCTGAAGCATGGATTGAGCGATTTGAGCAGAAGTTGCTGGTGGCACGCAAAAAAGTCTCACACGCTTTAGGAGATGAGCAGCTTGCGATCCTTCGTGTATATGGCAACGACCTTTATTTGTACTGCAATCAAGGCATGCAGGAGATTTTGTATCAGCAATTAGGGTTAAAATGTGTCTATCCATGCGAAGCGCCGCATAATCTGCCTTTGACGTTAGATGAGTTGAAAAGGTTAGATCCAGACCGGCTGCTGGTGTTAGTCTGCAATGAATCCGCTTCGCGCACATTTTGGCTGATGCTACAGCATGCATCGCAGTGGCAGAAGCTGAAGGCGGTTTCTAAAGGCTGTGTTAATGTGATTCCTTCCGATCCATGGTGCGAATATTCAGCATCGGCTGTCGATCGCATGCTCGATGAACTTCTTCTGCTGTATACCGGATATTGTCCAAGTCAACTTACGGAGAAACTCCATGGCCGAACGAACCCTTCTGTTCTATAATCTTCATCAATGAGAATGATTATCACAAGAGGGGCTTACATATATGAGGTGAGTGCCCGATATTGGACCGGCAGTGGACTGGTCACATACAACAAAGTGATGGATGATGTATAGGAGTTGATTTCGCTATGATCAGAGAAAAGATGGTCAGACGCTCTGTGGACGGGTGCTTTGAAGTGGTCATGAGGTCCAACCACCGCCAGCTTGCATACCGGATTATGATTGCTCTGCCGCATGATTCTCCGCCGCGCGAAGGTTATCCCGTCATTTATGCGTTGGACGGAGATGCGGTATTCGATACGTTCGCACAGGCTGCTCGGGTACAGACCCGAAAGCCGCACGGCTATGATCCCGTCGTCATGATTGGGATTGGTTATCCATCGGGCCAGTTGTTTGACATGCAGCGGCGTTGTTACGACTTCACGATGCCGGCACCGGCTGAGAATTTGCCGCTGCGGCCGAACGGCAGCCCATGGCCTGAGAATGGCGGAGCGGATCATTTTCTTGATTTTATTGAGAGGGAATTGAAGCCGGAGCTTTCGAGGTCGTTTCCAATCGATCACGCTCGGCAAACGATCTTTGGACATTCCTTAGGCGGGTTGTTTGTTCTTCATGCTCTTTTCACTCGTCCTTCCGGCTTTCAATATTATGCGGCAGGCAGCCCGTCGATATGGTGGAATGGGCAGGCGATATTGCAAGAAAAAACAATTTTTGAGTCGGCATATGCTGGGAAGAGAGACACTCCCAAGCTGCTGATCATGGTTGGCGAGGACGAGCGGGAACATATGGTGAATGATGCAAAGCAATTAGCTGTAGGCTTGCAGTATTCTTCCTCCATACATGCGGAGTTTGCGATGTTTGAGTGTGAGGGACACGTCAGCGTGCTGCCGGCTGCGATCAGCCGGACGCTTAAATTTGCGCTGTCGTCTTAAAGACGCTGACAACCTAAGCCCGCGAAAGCTTAGGTTGTTTTTTGAAAACAGGAATAAAGTCCATCGTGTGACCAGGTCAGCTTTATCATAAGAGCTGGCCTTTTTCCATGAAATCATCGAATGCTGCAATGATTTATTAAAGTCATGTCACAAATCGATCTCCTATATCGTTGTATGTGCAAATAGAGACAAGGGGATGGTTATGTTGAAGGAAAAGACGTGTGTGGTAGTTGGTGCAGGGCATGCTGGAGGCAATAATTTTGACTTTACTTCTGCTTTTAATAAACGGTTGTTACGAAACCAAAAAAGCCTGAACACCTAACACGGTGTCAGGCCTTTTTTGATGTACGCCCAGCATGGGCGTCATCTCTAGGGTGAAAGTCCCGAGCGGGGGTTGGCGAACACCTACCGTTAGCCAAGAGCAAGGGTGTCCGCCGCGAGGCGGAATCTGAAGGAAGCTGGA